>NZ_ALVC01000242.1:0-4479 GCF_000293195.2 Sphingomonas sp. LH128 | reverse complement strand
CGGCCGACGAGGTGGCCGGCGGCGTTCTTGGCGATGGAACCGATGTTCATGGGACTTCTCCTTGGAAAGCGTCCTCGAACCCCTTGTCCGGGACGCCAGTCCTCTCTCCCCCTCCTCTCCTCGGCCGCTGGGCCGAGCAGGCGCCGCCAGGCGCCCATCATCGCCAGCCCCTTCGGCGGCGATGGCCGCAGCGGGATGCGAGAACGGGCGGCGCGCAACCCAGATCCCGAGCCCGGGCGGGGGGATGCGGGGCCTTACAAACCCTTTGTTGCCGTCCAGGAACTGTCGGGGAGGTTGAGGTTTCTTGCGCGAAGAAGGACAGGAGGCCGTCCATGACACAACCCTTTATGCGTAGCGTTGTAACCCGCCCCTGGATCGTCGCTTTGGTCCTCGCCGGTTCCGCCTCCGGCGCGATCCCTGCCCTGGCGCAGGCGACACCCGACCGACAGGAGGTCGAGGCGACACGGCAGCTCAACCGCGAGACGGCGCGGCGCCAGCAGATCACCCTGATGGAGGCGGAACGCCAATATCAGCATGACGTCGCGGCCTATGACCGGTCGATCCGCGCTCGCCAGCGGGCCGTGGCGATCGGGAACGCCCAGTATCGGCATAAGCGGCACGCCTATGCGGCCGCCATGGCCGCATGGCGCGAACAGGTTGCAGCTTGTAAGACGGGGAAAAGCGCGGCCTGCAGGGCGCCAACCCCCGATCCCGCCAGCTTTCTCTAGGCGCGTTACGGTCTGATCAAAACCGGAGCGGCGCGGGCATGGCCAGCCATTCGGGCTGGTCGTCGGTGATCGGCATGTCCAGCCGCGACGCCTCGGCCCCGGAGAAGATGCTTGCATCGGCGAGCCGCCCGAACCCGGCCTCGCGGCTCCAGAAGCTCAGACCATGGGTCGCATGACGCGTGACCAGCACATAGCCGTCCGCGCCCTCCTCGAGTGCGCGCCCGATCGCCCGGTCCAGGAGCGCGCTGCTATGGCCGAAGCTGACGCCATGCTCGGTGATGGCAACATAACCCCCGCCGAACTGGCCGGGTACGAGGCGATCACAATCGAGCGAGAACTCAAAACCGAAGGGCAGGGCGGATTTGGCGGCGGCGAAGAGAAGGTGTCCGACCGCGTCGATGGCGAACTGCTCCCCGGCAAAGTGCAGGTGGACACGGCCCTCGCTGCGGGACTCGGATCGGGACAGATCGCAGTCGAACGTCGGATAGGCCGGATCGACGAACAGAGCGAGGAACGTCTCGAACGGATCGTCGCCGCCCGGGGGAAAAGCCGTGGCAAAGGCCGGACCCAGGCCAGAATAGGCCGCAAGGCGCGCCGCGGGCTCGTCCCCGAGATCGCCGAGCAGATCGCTCGCTGCAAAGGCGCAGTCGATGAGCGCGGCCTCGGCGGGCGTGACTTCGATCAGGAAGCTCGCCTTGAGATAGTTGTTCGCCATGATCGTCTCCTTATGGTGAGAAAAGTGCAGGCCCGCTGGCCGCACGCGCAGCGCCGGGCTCGTCGCCCGGCTGAACAAAATGGGAGGAAGATCCCATGCAGGCGTGGATCGCCGCGCTCTCGACCTATTCCGCGACGCGCGAGACGATCCTGCAGCATCGATTTCTCGCCGATGTCGGCGGCGAGCTATGGCGCCGGGGCGAGTTCGATTTTTCGGTCTCGCACAGCGAGGTCGACAATAGCGGCTATGACCTCATCATCGAGGCGCGCGGCATAATGCGGCATGTCCAGCTCAAGGCGATGCATGGACAGGCCAGGCGGCGCAGCTTCGACATCCAGACGCGGCTGGGCGCCAAGCCCAATGGCTGCGCCGTGCTGATCCGGCATGACGCGCGCAGCCTCGCCGTCGAGGCCTATCGCTGGTTCGGCGCCCCGCCCGGCCAAGGCCTGCCATCGTTAGGGGAGAAGGTCACCCGCCATGCGAAGGGCAATGCGCTCGGCCATAAGGCGGACCGGCCCGCGCTGCGCGAGGTGCCGCTCGCGCGCTTTGCGCCCGTCAGCGATATCGCGGCGCTGGTGGATCTGATGTTTGGGCCGTGGCCCGAGGCGGGCTAGACCGCGTTCGCGGCCTGGGGCGCGTGCCAGCGCGCGATGATGGCCTGCATCTCGTCGCCATAGCCGAGCGCATCGATATAGAGGGCGCCCGGATGCTCGGCGAGGAAGCCCACGATCGCCGCGATGTCGCGCGCCACGGCCGTGTCCAGCGCGAACAGGTCGGCGACCGGGAAGTCGCCCAGCTCGGGTCCGTTCCACCAGGCCATGAGAAAATGCCCGCCGCGCCTGCCCGGTATCGGACAGGGCGAGCGGAACGAGCCGGTCGAGCGCGGCCAGCGCGCTGCTGCGGTCGGTGGGAATCGCTGTCATGATGATACTGTCTCAACAAAGCCCGGCCGGGCCAAGAGCTCTTGGGGGAATGGAGCGGCCTTGTCCACGACGAGCGGCGGCACAACGAAGTCGGCCGCATCGAAATAGGCGAGCACGGCGTCGTAGCTTGCCAGGCGTTCGAGCGCCGCGCGGCCGATCACGACATAATCGTCTTCGTCGACCGGGTAGGAGATGGGTTCGCCTGCGCCCGTGAACACCACGCGCTCTGCGCCCCATTGCGAAGGATAGGCGCCCGACCAGCGCGCAAAGGCGATGCCGTGCTCGGCGCACCAGGCTTCGAGGGCCTCGAACCGGCCGTTGGCGACTTCGTGGGCGAAGAGGCTGAGAGCGGTGCCGGGAACATGGTGGTCGGTCTCGAACGGCTCGCCGTCCCATTCGGTCGACAAGGCCTCGGCGGTGATGAGCGCGGTGAGCGCCTCATAGGCGTAGGGTGAGAGGGTGCCGCCGAGCGTGATTGACGCAGAAACGCGGTTTGCCATGGGGTGAGCTCCTGAAAAGAAGGTGTTCGGCCTTGCGCGAGATCAGGCGCAGAGGGCCGCGAGGCGCGCGCGGGCTTGGGCCGCGCAAGCGGGATAGGCGGCTGCGATATTGGCATGGAGATGCGCGAAGTCCGGGATCGGAAAATGCCCTTCGCTGTTCGGCCGGGTCGTCATGAGCGCGCCGATGACGATCTCCTCGAGCCCGGCGCGCCGCTCCAGCACGTCGCCGCCCGGCGCATGCGGATCGGCGCGGTGAAGCCCGCTTCCATCCAGGTCGACAGGCCGTTTTCGGCGGCCTCGACATAGGCGGCGACCTCGGCCCGGTCCTGCGCGAAGCGCCAGACCTTGAGACCGAGGGTCAGGTAGCGCCCGAAATCATGGGCGTTGCCGATAGCGACGAGCGCACAGCCCTCGGGCGGAGGACCGAGGCGGGTCTGGATGGCGGCGCGATAGCTTTCCACTTCGAGGCGGTTGCACGCGTCGAAGTCGGGCGTGTGGCCGATCTGGGCGCAGTCCTCATTCGCCGGCGCCGCGCCGATATCAAAGATGCTGAACATGAAATCCTCCAGGGGATAGGAGGGCCTGGCGTCTGACGGCAGACCCGCGCATGGAGCGGACCTAGTCGATCGCGCCGAAGATTTTCGCGGCCTCGGGATGGTCGCCGGCATAGTCGCGCAGGCGGTGGAAGGCCTCGGCGAGATGATCGTCTTCGACCTCGAAGGAGAGGTGCGAAAAGGCGAAGAGCGTGGCGATGATGCCCGCAGCGTCGGCGGAGACGGTGCCCTCATAGCCGTTGCTGTTGCAACAGATGCGATAGGCCGGTCGTCCGGCGGGGACGAGATAGAGCGCGTGCCCCGCCCGTTCCATGAACTGCCAGTAGCCACCGCCATAATCGGCCGAGAGCCACTGCAGGAAGGAATAGACCAGCGTCTCGCCCTTGAAGAAATGACGGCGGCCAAAAAGCGTCGGAAGGAATGCGCCGCGCCGCGCGTCGGGCACGAGGGTTGCGGCGTTGCAGGGGGCATCGGCGATGGCAGGAAGAGTGTCTGTCATGGGGGAACTCCGACAAAGGGACCGGCCCGGACGCTCCTTTTCGCGGCAGGACCATCATCACCGCTCCCCCTCCCCTTCCCAGCGCCGCGCGAGCGGCGGCATGACGACAGGGCCCGCTTCGCAGGCGTGCGAGGCGAGCCCTGTCGGGGCAGAAGCGATGGCGATCAGTCGGCGAAGGCAGGCGGGGCCGAGCTGGCGCCCAGTCCCTCGGGCTCGCTATGTCCGGCCTGGGAGGCGTCATCGCCCGGCAGCGGCGGCAGGCCATCGTCGGTGGGCATCGCCATTTCGGCGGGGAGGTCGCGGCGTCGCGAGGGGCGCGACCAGACGACATTGTAGGAGCCATCCTGCTGCTGGAACAGCGAGACATAGAGCGGCTGGGCGAAGCTCGGGTCCTCGATCTTGCCGTTGTAGAAGATGAGGCCGCTCTCGCGCGAGGCGAGCTCGAACAGCGCGCCGACACGGACCCAGGCGCGCGCAGCCGACAGCGCCATCACCTCGAACTTGGGCGCGTTGGGATTGGCCGAGTGGACCGGGCGGAGCGCGATGGTGAGCTCGACCGT
>NZ_ALVC01000241.1:0-21025 GCF_000293195.2 Sphingomonas sp. LH128 | reverse complement strand
TGAGTGCGCGCTTATACGTCGTTGCCGACGTGCGCTAAGTAAGGCAGAGTGCGAAGCCGCATGGCGATCTACCATTTCTCGGCCAAGGTCATCAGCCGCGCCAACGGATCTAGCGCCGTCGCCAGCGCGGCCTATCGTGCGGCCGAGCAGCTACACGATGACCGGCTCGGGCGTACCCAAGATTTTTCAAACAAGGCCGGCGTCGTCCATTCGGAAATCCTATTGCCCGAAGGCGCGCCGGAGCGTTTAAACGATCGCACGACCCTGTGGAATGAGGTCGAGGCTGGCGAGAAACGTAAGGACGCGCAGCTTGCCCGCGAGGTGGAGTTCTCGATTCCGCGCGAGCTGAACCAGCAACAGGGCGTCCAGCTCGCCCGCGATTTTGTCGAAAAGCAGTTCGTGGAACGCGGCATGGTCGCGGACATGAATGTGCATTGGGACATGGGGAGGGATGGAAGCCCCAAGCCCCACGCGCATGTCATGTTGTCGATGCGCGAGGTAGGGCCGGAGGGCTTCGGCCAGAAGGTGCGCGAGTGGAACAGCACGGCGCTCTTGCAGGAATGGCGCGAGGCGTGGGCCGATCACGTCAATGAGCGCCTGGCCGAGCTGGATATCGACGCCCGCATCGATCACCGGACGTTGGAGGCGCAGGGCATCGACCTTGAGCCGCAACATAAGATCGGGCCGGCAGCGTCACGGATGCCCGAACAGGGGCTTGAGGCCGAGCGGGTCGAGGACCATGCCCGGATCGCGCGCGAGAATGGCGAGAAGATCATCGCGCGGCCCGAGATCGCGTTGGACGCGATCACGCGGCAGCAGGCGACGTTCACCCGGCGCGACCTGGCGCAGTTCGCGTTCCGGCACAGCGACGGCAAGGATCAGTTCGACCAGGTGATGAGCGCGGTGCGGACCTCGCCCGAGCTGGTGGCGCTGGGGAAGGACGGGCGCGGCGAGGACCGGTTCACGTCGCGCGAGATGATCGAGACGGAGCAGCGGTTGGAACGCGCCGGCGATCGGCTTGCTGGACGGGAAGGGCATGGTCTCCCGGCGGCGTCCAAAATGGGGGGGCGAGACACCGCCGGGAGTGGAAGCCTTGCGCTGGGAAGCCAGCAGAAGGACGCGCTGGCGCATATCACCGGCAAGAACGACCTGGCAATCGTGGTCGGCTATGCCGGCACCGGCAAATCGACCATGTTGGGCGTGGCGCGCGACGAATGGGAGCGGGCGGGCTATCAGGTGCGGGGCGCGGCCTTGTCGGGGATCGCGGCCGAGGGGCTTGAGGGCGGTTCCGGCATCCAGTCGCGCACGATCGCGAGCATGGAATATCAGTGGGACCAGGGCCGCGAGCTGCTAGGCCCGCGCGACGTGCTGGTGATCGACGAGGCCGGCATGATCGGCACGCGCCAGATGGAGCGCGTGCTGTCGGCGGCCGAGCGGGCGGGGGCGAAGGTGGTTCTTGTCGGCGATGCCGAGCAGTTGCAGGCGATCGAGGCCGGCGCGGCGTTTCGCTCGCTTGCCGAGCGGCATGGCGCGGCCGAGATCAGCGAGGTTCGCCGGCAGCATGAGGACTGGCAGCGCGACGCCACGCGGGCGCTGGCGACGGGTCGCACTGGCGAGGCGGTCCATGCCTATGAGGCGCACGGCATGGTCCACGCGGCCGAGACGCGCGAGGCTGCGCGGAGCGAGCTGGTGGACCGCTGGGACGCGCAGCGCCTCGCCGATCCGGACAAGACCCGGATCATCCTCACCCACACCAATGCCGAGGTGCGCGATTTGAATCAGGCGGCGCGCGATCGGCTGCGCGACGCCGGCGAGCTGGGGACAGACGTGCGCGTGTCGGCCGAACGGGGGGCACGGGAGTTCGCCGGCGGCGACCGCATCATGTTCCTGAAAAACGAGCGCGGCCTTGGCGTGAAGAACGGCACGCTGGGCCAGGTCGAGCGCGTGTCCCCCGACAGCATGGCGGTGCGGCTCGACGATGGCCGGAGGATCGCGTTCGACCTCAAGGACTATGCCCATATCGATCATGGCTATGCCGCCACCATCCACAAATCGCAGGGCGTGACGGTCGATCAGGCGCATGTGCTGGCGACGCCGGGGATGGACCGTCATTCGGCCTATGTGGCGCTGTCGCGGCACCGCGACGGCGTGCAGCTCCATTATGGCCGCGATGACTTTGCCGATGATCGCCAGCTCACCCGCACGCTGGGGCGCGAGCGGGCGAAGGATATGGCGTCGGATTACGGCCGCGACCCGGATCAGGACGCGCGCACCTTCGCCGATCGGCGCGGGCTGTCGGGCGAGATCCGCTTCGCGGAACCACCCGAGAGAGCCAAGGGCGAAATGCCAGCGGCAGAGCGTGGATCGCCGCGCCAGGAGCGCGAGGATCCGCAAAAGATCGGCCGCGGCGAGGAGACGGCCGCGGGCGAGGGGCCGCGGCGGCGGGGCATGTTCGACGGCTTCCGGCCAGCGCCGGCGACCGATCGCGGCCAGGGCGACAAACCCAAACGCGGCATGTTCGACGGGTTGAAGCTGTCGGCTGAGCGGACGCCGACACGTGGACAGGCCGTCGATCGCGGCGCTGACCGCACCCAGGACCGCGATTACGCCCGCGCTGTCGAGCGGGTGGCACGATCGGCGCAGGCTATCGCGCAGGCGCATGAGAAGGGCGCGCCGGTGCTCGAGCATCAGAAAGTGGCGCTCGAGAACGCGCAGGGCGCGCTCGAGCAAATCCGGCCCGGATCGTCTCGAGACATGATCGCGGCGGCCGAGCGTAATCCGAGCCTAATCCGCGACGCGGCGGCAGGGCGCAGCGGGCCGATGATCGACGCGATGGCGCACGAGGCGCGCGTGGGCGCCGATCCGAATTTGCGCGCGGATCGGTTCGTGGAACGCTGGCAGGGCCTCCATCAGCAGCGGGGCGCCGCCTTGCGAGCCGGCGATCATGAAGGTTCGGCGAAGGCCGGGAAGGCCCTGCAGGGCCTCGCCAAGAGCCTTGAGCGCGATCCTCAGGTGGAATCGGTGCTGCGCGGCCGTGAGCGTGAGTTGGGGCTGGAAAAGGAGATCGGGCGCGACAGGTCGATGGCGGCGGAGTTGACGCGGCAGCTCGAAATCGGCCGTGATCGCGGCATGAGCCGGTAAGGAGAGGATATGGACGACGACAACTATCGCGATGAGGCCGGCGCTGGCGACGATCCGGCAGCGGCGTTCGACCGGCTGCGCGGCGAGGTGTCGTTATTGCGCAGCGCGATCGAGGGGCTGACTGCCGCACGCGAGTCGATCGACATTCCCGATTACGAGCCGACGCTTGAGCGCACCGAAAAGATATTGGCGGCGCTCACCCAGCGGATCGACCCCATCGCCAAAAGCCCGCTATTGTCGATGACGCCGGGTTCCATGGCGAATGAGATCGTGACGGCCGCCAGCGGCGCGCGGCGCGAAGACGCGCGGCTTGTCGCCGAGGCGCGTGCAGGGCTGGACCAGGCTGCGCGAGAGATCGGCAACCGGCTTGCATCGGCGCGGCGTGGCGACAAGCAAAATCGCTGGTTGTATATCTTCGGAGGCGGGGGCCTGGTGTTAGGGCTGTTGCTTTATGCTGTGCTGGCCGGACCGATCGCGCGCATCATGCCGACAAGCTGGCGCTGGCCCGAGCGCATGGCGACCCGCATTTTGGACGAGCGCAGCCTATGGGATGCGGGGCAGAGATTGATGCAGACAGCCGCGCCGGAGAGCTGGGCGCTGATCGTCGCAACCGCGCCGCTGTCCGACGCCAATCGCGAAACCTTGGAGCAGTGCCGCGAAGCGGCCGAGAGGGCCAAGAAGGCGGTGCGCTGCACCATAAACGTGAAGCCGGCGGGACAATGACCGAAGGGCGTTTGTAAAGTTGATAACCCGTCACGCTGCCAGCAAACGCTACAACAGATAATTTCGCTTGACCTCAACTATAGTTAAGGATGTATCTGGGGTGCTCGACTTCGATGGGAAGCCGGGCGAGGGCCTTCAGCAGGACCGATCATCTCCCGGCAGGGCAGCCCGTCGGCGTCCGTGAAAACGTCGGAAGATGAAAGGAAAAGACGTGAAGAACCTGCTTGTCCCTGCTCTGCTGGTCGCCGCCGCCGCGAGTCCCGCTGCCGCCCAGACCTTCGATGGCCCTTATGCGGGGATCGAGGCTGGATGGAACCAGACCAAGATCGATGGCGCGCATACCGATATCGGGCGTGTCGATCTCGACAAATCGCGCGACTCCGTTCGTGCGGGTATCTTCGCAGGCTATAATTACCGGGCTAACGACCGGGTCGTGCTCTCGGCCGAAGGCGGCTTTAGCCTGGGCTTCGACGATCAGGTGACGCGGTCCGGATCGGCAGGGCTCACCAGCATAGATCCCGAATATGCGTTCAATGTGGGCGCACGCGCTGGGTATCTGGTTACGCCCGAGACCTTGCTCTACGCCCGTGGCGGCTACGAGAATCTCCGCGCATCGGTGCGCAGGCTGGATGCCGGCGGCGCACGCTATGACAAGGACAGCTTCGATGGATGGTCCGTGGGTGGCGGCGTTGAGCGCGCGATCACCCAGAGAGTGTCTGCGCGTGTCGAGTATCGCTACAGCGACCTGGGCGGTGGCGGCACCAAGTTCGATCGGCATCAGGCTCTCGCCGGCGTAGCCTATCACTTCTGATGCCGATGACGCCGCGTGGCGCGCTGATTTCGACCGGCGCGCCACGTCGCGTTGCGAAGGGGAATATTCTCGCATGACGCCCGCGACTGGCACGCCTGCCGATCCGACCTATTACGAAGAGCGTGCCCAGCAGGAACGCGCGGCGGCCGCGCGTGCGACCAGCCCCGCAGTCGCGTCGACGCACAGATTTCTCGCGATCGAATATGAGGCTGAGGCCGAGGAATTGCGTAAGAAGCGTGAAGGGAAGTCGGCGCGGGCACGTTCCGCGGCTGCGGATCGCTGACGCTTGGATCACCCCGGCGGCTTCCTTTATTGATCGCCTGCGCCCGTGGCCCGCATCAAGAGCAATCGCGCGCCAGGGCCTTCGTTGCCCAAAATGTCGTCGCGATTGCGCAAGGGGCAGTCCTCGAGCGACAGGCACCCGCAGCCGATGCAGCTTTCCATCTGGTTGCGCAGCTGGAGAAGGCTGGTGATTCGCTCGTCGAGAAGCCAGCGCCATTTCTCCGTAAGGTCGCGCCAGGCCTTGGCCGAGATCGGCTCCGACGGCAGCGCGTCGAGATGCTCCTTGATGATGGCCAATGCCAAGCCCGCGCGCTGCGCGATCCGGATGACGGCGACGCGTCGCAAGATCCTGCGCGAATAGCGCCGCTGGTTACCCGCCGAGCGCCATCCCTGGATCAGCCCTTTGGCTTCGTAGAAATGGATCGTCGACACCGGAACGCCGCTGCGCTTCGCAACCTGCCCGACCGTCAATTCACCCTTGTTGCCGGCGATCGCCATTTTCCGCTTGACCTCAATATTAGTTGAGGTCGTATAGGGGAGTCGGTTCTTCCACGCAAGCGTCATGCTCGCGCCATTCAGGACGCCGACCTCATGTCTGATCCCTTCGATACGAGACGTCAGACAACACATGCCGCTCTGCCTGTCGACACCAACCTAGACGTTCCCATCCAATCCTGGTTTCCGCTTGTAGAAGCCGTGCGGCAAAGCCCCCTGTCTCCGACTTGCACGCTTCTACCGGCCCGCCGCCCCTATCCTGAGCCCGCCCCCGAGATGCCGGGCCGGGTCGGCGGGCCGTCAGACTCTGGGCGAGATTGCCAGCGGCTTCGCGATCTCGATCTCGCTGCCTTGCGCGTCG
Organism: Sphingomonas sp. LH128; assembly: GCF_000293195.2. NCBI lineage: Bacteria > Pseudomonadati > Pseudomonadota > Alphaproteobacteria > Sphingomonadales > Sphingomonadaceae > Sphingomonas > Sphingomonas sp. LH128. Next base: position 15,212 of record NZ_ALVC01000241.1, on the reverse strand, counting down.
GCCTGTCGGATGGAATGACGGGGAAGGTGGTTCGTGACGCCCGTTTGGGAAAACGAAGGGTCAAATGGCTGCGCCGCCTGTTCGGCGCTGAATGGGCTACCCCGCTTGCAAATCGGCGTCTCGAGGCGCTGCGAAACTTCGCGGAACGTTATGCCGTGAGCCGCGCGGATCATGCTGGCAGCGCGCAAGAGCGCGAAGCGCTATGGACGGAACTGCTCCGGTCGGCTCAGCTGCTCACCGCACTCGACTGCATCGCGGCGCAGGAAGCTGACGATGAAGTTGCAGATTCTGGTTCGGGGACGTCAGTCGCTGTCGCTGTGGCGGATCACATAGGTGCAGCGCCGCCCGCCCTGGATGATATGCTCAGCGCGCGCGATCAACACGCCGGGGCCCAAAACAGCGCGGAACACCTCCAACTCGGCCCGGCAGAAGCCTGCACAGGCCGCCGCCGCCGCGCAGATAGGACAATGGTTCTCGATCAGCAGGAAAGAACCATCCGCTTCCTCCCGCCACTCCGCCATATAGCCTTCTTCGGTGCGTAGCGCGGTAAGCGCGGCCACGCGCTCAGCAAGATCCTCCTTACCGGCCAGCTCGTCCTCGTATCGCTCGCGGGTCTCGGCCTCCCGGACGTTGATGATCGTGTCGAGCGCGGCGTCGCCCATATGGATGCGGACGATGTCGAGAAGCTGCGCGGTAAGGCTCGCATGCGTGTCGGGAAACCTGGATTGCGCGGCAGGGGTCGGGTCCCAAAGCTGGAGCGGACGGCCAACGCCCCGGGCCTCGCTCGCCGCCGTGACAAGATCCTGCTCGGCGAGGCGGAGGAGCTGCTGGCGGGCGGCCTCACCGGTGATACCGAGTCTTTTGCCAAGCGCCGCGGCCGAAAGCGCACCGTGCATCTTGAGCGCCATCAGGATGCGATCGGCAGGCGTCTTCACCTGCCAGGTGTAATTTTCCAAGCCATAACTTGACATATTACTAGAATCAGTTTTCAAAGGCATAACTTGGAAATTAGCGAATCCTGCCCGCCAACACAAGCGCCGCCGGAAGAGCCCGAACAGGGAATATCAGACATGGACTTGGAACCTTCCGCAATGACGCAACACGCGGTCGAGGCGCACACCCATGAGGTGGCGGCATGACGGATTCAGTCCATGATATTCCCGCACCTGAGGCTTCCTCGCGCCCGCAGATCCGCACGATTATTATCACCGTCATCGTGCTCGCGCTGCTGCTGGGTTCGCTTTTCGCGTGGCGAACGCTAAGGAGCGGTCAGGGCCAGGCATGGCAGCCGCAAGCCGTCCCCGTCGCGGCGGCCGTCGTTAGCCCCCGCGAGGTTCCCTCTACGCTCGATGCGGTGGGCACGCTGACCGCCGTGCGCGAAGTCACCCTGTCGAGCGAAGTCGCGGGCCGGGTTTCCGCTATCAATTTCAGGGCTGGCTCGAACGTCGGATCGGGCGCGTTGCTCGTCCAGCTCTTTGATGGGCCCGAAAGGGCCGACCGCCAGGCAGCTCAGGCTCGCGCGGCGTTCACCGGCATCCAGCTTGCCCGTTCCGAACAGCTCGCCCCCACAGGCGCCGAGCCGCGCGAGCTGCTGCAACAGCGCCGCTCGGAACGCGATCAGGCCGTGGCGGCTGTCCGCCAGATCGATGCGCGTCTGATCCAGAAGCAGGTCCGCGCGCCCTTCTCGGGCGAGATCGGCATTCGCCGCGTCAACCTCGGGCAATATATCAACCCGGGCGATCCGGTGGCGACGCTGACAGCACTCGACCAGCTCTATGTCGAATTCGCGCTGCCGCAGCAGGAGCTTGCGCGCCTGAAGCCCGGCTCAACCGTCACCGTTACCAGCGATGCGTTCCCCGGCCGCACCTTCACCGCGCGCGTGAACGCCATCGAGCCCAAGATCGGCGAAGATACGCGCAACGTCACCGTACAGGCGACGCTGCCCAACGGCGACCGTTCGCTGCGCCCCGGCATGTATGTGACCGCCTCGCTCGTGCTGCCACCGCAGAGCGGTGCGCTGGTCGTGCCGATTACGGCGGTCCAGACCTCGGCACAGGGCGACAGCGTCATCGTCATCCGCGGCAAGAATGCGCGCAGCAGCGGCAAGGCCGAGATCGTGCCGGTCCAGACCGGCCGGCGCATCGGCAACGAGGTGGTGATCGACAAGGGTCTGAAGCCCGGCGACGTTGTCGTCTCCGAAGGCCAGCTTCGCGTGCAGCCCGGCGCCGAGGTCAAGGTCTCGCGCGTCGTACAGACGGGAGCGCGCTGACATGGCCTTCACAGATATCTTCATCCGCCGCCCGATCCTCGCGATCGTGGTCAGTCTGCTCATCCTGCTGGTGGGTCTTAGCGCCACCTTCAGCCTGCCGATCCGGCAATATCCCGGCATGGAAAGCGCGACGATCACCATCGATACCACGCTTCCCGGCGCCTCGCAGGACGTGATGCACGGCTTCGTCACCACGCCGATCAGCCAGGCGATCGCGACCGCCAACGGCATCGAATATCTGACTTCCACCTCGAGCCAAGGCAAGAGCCAGATCAAGGCCAAGCTCGTGCTCAACGCCAATGCGGACCGGTCGATGACCGAAATCCTCGCGAAGGTGCAGCAGGTAAAGTATCGCCTGCCTGCCGGTGTGACGGATCCCGTCATCGCCAAGATCACCGACGGCGCCTCGGCCGTGCAATATGTCGCCTTTGGCAGCGACACCATGTCCGCCTCGCAGATGGTGGATTTTGCCACCCGCGTCGCGCAGCCGCTCATCACCTCGGTGCCCGGCGTGGCATCGGCCGTCGTCAATGGCGGTTCCCCGCTGGCCATGCGCATCTGGGTCGATCCGGTAAAACTCGCCGCGCGCGGCTTGACCGCGACCGACATCGCCAATGCCTTGCGTGCCAACAATGTGCAGGCAGCCCCTGGTCAGTTGAAAGGGGCCAACAACGCCATCAACATCACAGCCGGCACGGACCTGCGCGATGTCGAAGCCTTCCGCCAGATGGTCATCAAGACCGGGACGGATAGCGTCGTGCGCATCCGCGACGTCGCCACGGTGGAACTCGGCGGCCAGAATTACGATGCCCGCTTCCTTGTGTCCGGCAAGCCCGGCGTCTCGATCGCTATCTCGCCCACCCCGGATGGCAATCCGCTTGAAATCGTTAAGGCCGTCAAGGCGCTTATTCCGGACATCCAGCGCGTGGCGCCTGCCGATCTGAAGGTCGAGAGCGTTTTCGACGTCGCCAAGTTCGTCGATGCCTCGATCGAGGAGGTCGAGCACACGCTGATCGAGGCGATCGTCATCGTGATCGTCGTGATCTTCCTGTTCCTCGGCACCTTCCGCGCCGTCATCATTCCCGTCGTCACCATCCCGCTGTCGCTGCTCGGCACGGCGGCACTGATGCTGATCTTCGGCTTCTCGTTCAACCTCCTCACCTTGCTCGCCATGGTGCTGGCGATCGGTCTCGTCGTTGATGACGCCATTGTCGTCGTCGAGAACATCCACCGGCATATCGAGGATGGCCTCAAGCCTCTCGATGCAGCGCTGGTCGGCGCCCGGGAAATCGTCGGCCCGGTCATCGCCATGACCATCACGCTGGCGGCGGTCTATGCCCCCATCGGCTTGATGGGCGGCCTGACCGGCGCCCTCTTCCGCGAGTTCGCCTTCACCCTTGCGGGATCGGTGGTGGTCTCGGGCGTGGTGGCATTGACGCTCTCGCCGATGATGAGTGGCAAGCTGCTCAATTCGAAGATGGGCGAGGGCCGCATGGCGCAGGCCGTCGAGCGCAGCATGCACCGCGTCACCAACACCTATGTGCGCCTGCTCGACAAGACGCTGGCGGCACGGACCGCCGTGCTAATCGTCGGCGTCGTGGTTTTCGCCTCGATCGCGGTGCTGTTCCTGGGCGCCAAGCGCGAACTCGCCCCGCAGGAGGATATGGGCTATGTCTTTGTCCAGACCAAGGCGCCGCAATATGCCAGCGTCGATTACACCACGCGGTTCAGCGCCGAGGTGGAGCGCATTTTCCATCAGTTCCCCGAATATTATGCCAGCTTCTTCGGCATCGGCGCGGAGAATGGCGCCAATGGCGGGTTCGGCGGTATCGTCATGAAGGACTGGGCCGATCGTGACCGCAATGGTGACCAGATCCAGGCCGAACTTGCGGGTCGTACCGGTGCGGTAACGGGCGTCTACGCCACGGCCTTCCAGGACAGTCCATTGCCTGCGGGAAGCGGCGGCCTGCCCGTACAGATGGTGATCCGCTCGGCCGACGACTTCCCGGTGATCTACAAGACGCTGGAAGGCCTCAAGGGTGCGGCATGGGGCAGCGGTCTGTTCGCCTTCGTCGACACCGACCTCGCCTTCGACAGCCCCGAGGCGCATATCAGCATCGACCAGGCCAAGGCCGGTGAGATGGGCGTCACCATGTCGCAGGTCGCGGACACGCTGGCGGTGCTGGTCGGCGAGAATTACGTCAACCGCTTCAACTGGCACGACCGCTCCTATGACGTGATCGCACAGGTTCCGCAGGACAAGCGCATCACGCCTGACAAGCTCGGCGAATATTATGTGAAAGCCGCTTCGGGCAAGCTGGTGCCGCTCTCCACCATCGCTCATGTCGAAGTGCTTCCCCAGCCCAATCGCCTGCCGCAGTTCAATCAGATGAACTCGGCGACCCTGTCGGCCGTGCTGCTGCCCGGCGTCACCATGGGTCAGGCGGTCGACTTCCTGAAGAGCCAGCCCCTGCCGCCGGGAACGACGGTCGACTGGCTGTCGAACAGCCGGCAATATGTGCATGAAGGCAATCAGCTCACCATCTCCTTCGCCTTCGCGCTGATCGTCATCTTCCTGGTGCTGGCAGCCCAGTTCGAGAGCTTCCGCGATCCTCTGGTGATCCTCGTCACCGTTCCGCTCGCGGTGTGCGGGGCGCTGGTGCCGCTTTATCTCGGCTTCACGACGCTCAACATCTACACCCAGATCGGCCTCGTCACGCTGATCGGCCTCATCTCCAAGCACGGCATCCTCATGGTGTCGTTCGCCAATGAGATGCAGGAGGCGGAAGGCTGGAGCCGGGCGGAGGCAATCCGACATTCCGCCGCAGTCCGCATGCGCCCCGTGCTCATGACGACCGCTGCCATGGTGGCAGGCCTGGTGCCGCTGCTGTTCGCCGCTGGTGCTGGCGCCAACAGTCGCTTCGCCATCGGCATCGTCGTCGTCATGGGCATGCTCATCGGCACCCTGTTCACGCTCTTCGTGTTGCCGACTGTCTACACCCTGCTCGCCGGCGATCACCGGCCGAAGGCCGATCCGTCTACCGAACCCCAGCCCGATCCGGAACCTGGTCCCGTGCCGCGTCCGACCAGCGAAGGAGGGCTGGCCCATGCGTAAATACCCTCATGTCCTTGTGCCGCTTGTCGGCCTGGCGCTGTCCTCCTGTGCGGTTGGGCCGGACTATCGGCCTCCCGCGCCGCCCTCGGCCGCTACCGGAGCCTTCGTCACTACCGCGCCGCAACTCGATGCGGCGGCGGTGCTGCCCGACGATTGGTGGAAGCTCTACGATGATCCCGCGCTCGACGCGCTGGTGGCCCAGGCCTTTGCCGCCAACACCGACCTGCGCGTGGCCTCGGCCAACCTCGCCAAAGCGCGCGCGGTACTCAGCGAAGCGCGGGCAGGGCGGCTGCCCTCGACCACCGCGAGCGGCGGTGTCACCTATGGTGACGGCATCCAGGGGGCAGGCCAGACCGGCTTCCCCGGCAATCTCGGCGATGCGCAATGGTCGCAGTTCGCCGGCATGTCGCTGTCTTGGGAAGCCGACCTGTTCGGCCGCGTGTCCCGCGCCATCCAGGCCGCGCGCGCCGATGTCGGCGCGGTCGAGGCGGCGCACGACGCGGTGCGGGTGACGGTCGCGGCCGAGACGACGCGCGCCTATCTCAACGCCTGCGCGTCCGCCTATGCGCTCGACGTCGCGCGCCAGTCCTACAAGGCGAGCGACGACAGCTTCCGGCTCGTCTCCGCGCAGGAGAAGGCGGGATCGGTCGGCAAGCTCGATGTCGAGCGCGCCGGCGCACAGACCGCGACGGCGCGCGCGGCGATCCCCGCGCTCGAAGGTCAGCAGCAGGTTGCGCTGTTCGAGCTGGCGGCGCTGCTCGGCACCACGCCCGATCAGGTGCCCGAGTCCGCGCAACGATGCACGGAGCCGCCCGAGCCTGCGGCATCGATCCCGGTCGGCGATGGTGCCGCTCTGCTGCGGCGCCGGCCGGACCTTCGGCAAGCCGAACGCCAGCTCGCCGCCGACACAGCGCGCATCGGCGTTGCCACCGCCGACCTCTATCCGCGCATCAGCCTGGGCGGTTCGGGCAACTTCTTCCGCAACGACCAAGTGCGCGGCGACAACAGCTTCACCTTCTCGCTTGGACCGCTCATCTCGTGGAGCTTTCCCAATATCGCGGTCGCCCGCTCGCGCATCCGGCAGGCCGAGGCACAGGGCGAGGCCTCGCTCGCGGCCTTCGACGGTCGGCTCATCACCGCGCTCAAGGAAGTCGAGCAGGCGCTGACGGTGGTCGCTACCGAACAGCGTCGGCTCGATGCGCTGGGCGAAGCGCAGGACCGCGCGGAGAAGGCGTACAGGTTCGCCGACCTGCGTTACCGCGCGGGCTCGGTCGCCTATCTCGATGTGCTCGTGGCGCAAAGCGAGATGCTGTCCGCGCGCAGCAGCTATGCGGGCTCGATCCAGCGGCTCTCATCGGCGCGGGTCGACCTGTTCAAGGCGCTGGGCGGAGGCTGGCAGAGCAGCGGGCAAGGACAGAGCGGCGCGCAGGCATCGGTAGAGCCAACGGATAGCACGACGGCGACGCTGGCAGCGGCAGGGCGCGATGCGGCGGATCGCTGACGCCATCCTTCCGCACGCGGTGGGCGCCGTGTTTCTTGCCGGCGCGCTCCTCAATGGGACGGCCTCGGCCTCAACCTGGGCCGAATATGTCGCCTGGGGCTATCCGCACTGGTTCCCCTATGTGACCGCTTGCCTGGAAGTCGGCGCTGCCACTCTGCTGTTTGTGCCGCGCACTCGCCTTGTCGGAGCAGCGCTCGGCGCGGCGATCATGGTCGCCGCGCTCGCGACGCTGATCCGGGTCGGGGACTATGGCCATGGAACAGCGCCGGCGGTGCTCATCCTCTTCTGCGCCCTGACGGGATGGCGGGCGACCATTCGCGGAAAGGAAGAACGCGCCAAAGCTGGTCCGGACGATCGGCGCAGCGGCAATCCATGGGCGGGAGATGAGGTTTGAGCATCTCTTCCCTCCTGCCCTGGGCTTTGGCCGTCCTGCTCTTAGCGGGCGCCATTCTCAATCTGTCGGCGCCGGCATCGGTCCGCAGGCGCTATGCTCGGCTCGGCTATGGCCAGCGCCTGCGCTATCTAGTCGCCGGGTTGGAGCTTGCCGCTTCCGGGCTGCTGGCGTTTCCTGCCACCCGCCCGATCGGTGCGGCGCTCGCCATCGCCATCCTGTCCGCTATTATCGGCAGTGCGCTCGCGCATCGTCAGACCGGCGGGATAGGAGCGTCGTCCTTCCTGTTGCTGCTGGCGCTGATGACCACCGCCACATCCTGAACACACATCCATAAAACCGAGGAGCAAGATCCATGACCTTTACCCTTCCACCCCTGCCTTATCCCAAGGACGCATTTGGTAACCTGATCTCGCCCGAAACCTTTGATTATCATCATGGCAAGCATCACAATGCCTATGTCGTGAAAGCGAACGAACTGGTCGCCGCCGACCCCGCGCTGCAGGGCAAGTCGCTCGTCGAGTTGATCGAACTGACCGCCGCTAATGGCCCCAAGGGTCTCTTCAACCAGGTCGGGCAGATCTGGAACCACAGCTTCTATTGGCTGGGGCTCAGCCCGGAGAAGAAAGAGCCGACTGGGCCCTTGCTCGATCTCATCAATGAATCGTTCGGATCGGTCGACGCCCTGATCGACAAGCTCAAGGCCGAAGCGGTTGGCCATTTCGCCAGCGGATGGGCCGCGCTCAACCTCAAGGACGGCAAGCTCGAGGTGACTTCGTACCATGACGCCGACACGCCGGTCGCGCATGGTGCGACCCCGCTTCTCATCCTCGATGTCTGGGAGCATGCCTATTATATCGATTATCGCAACGCGCGGCCCGACTATGCCGACAAGATCCTGCGCAATGCGATCGACTGGGATTTCGTCGCGCGGAATCTGGACGGTCTGGGCCTGACCCGCGCCGACCAATCCGCAAGCGCGGCCTGACTCACCCGGGCATGAGCGGCGCGAGGCTCTGGTGCTCCTCGATGGCGCGGCCAAGGCCTTGCGCGTGGCTCTTATGAAGCCAGCGATGGCTCGTCCAATCCCCTTTTCCGCGCCGCCGTCCGCTGCCTTTATCCGGGCGCTCGATATCATCGGCAGTAAATGGGCGATCCTGGCCCTCGTCTGCCTTGCGGACGGGCCGAAGCGCTTCAACGAGGTCGGGCGCGCACTCACCGGCATATCGCGCCGCATGCTTTCCATCACCCTGCGCAGCCTGGAGCAATATGGTGTCGTGACGCGGACGGTCCATGCGACCAGACCGCTGAAAGTCGTGTACGCCCTGACGGTGTTGGGAGAAACGGCGGTCCCAGCAGCCTGTGCGCTGACCGACTGGCTGGAAGCGCACATGTCCGAGCTGGAAGAGGCGGTAGAGCGCCTGGGGTGAGCAGAGGGTGATACGGATCATTCGCTCCAGCCTTGGCGATGGCGAGGACCGCGCCAAGGCGATGGCCGCGATCATGGCGGCCGGAGGCGACCGTCAGAGCAAGATCGGCATTGCCCGTCTGTCCGCCTTGCTGGCGCTCGCCAAGGTGAACGTGCTCGCGCCGGGGACCGCCTGGCTCTCGCACGACGAGCTGCGTGTACTGGCCTGGCTCGCCTATGCCCAGCGCGTGACGATGCCGCCCGATTATCCGATGCTCGCCCCGGCGATCGGCAAGGACGTGGCGGCCGAGTTGCGCGCCGAGCTGGTGGTGTGCGGGCGTGAGCTGGAGAAGATCGGATGTCGCCTCCCTCCCCTCGCCTTCACCCATGATATTGCGCGGCCGGTGCAGCCATGCGCCCGTCGCCGATCGAGACGCACGGCCAGGAGCGTTTAACGCCCTGCCCCTACCCGTATCAGGTAATTGTCGCCACGCAGGATTCACGGTCGATTCTATATGTGATAATGTCCTTTATCACACACTCATGGCGATCCGATGGAGCCGTTTAAACGGTCCCGAGATCCACCGCCGAAAGGGAGCGATATGGACCAGGACGAGGACACGGCTTTCGCCGACAACTATGCCGAGCGCGACCAGGCCAAGGCGCTGCGCGAGCAGGCCCGCGCGGGCGGCTTGCGCTTCGAGGCGTATCTTACCGGCGATCAGGCCGACTGGCTGTTGGAGCGGATCGAGCGCGGCATGTTCGCCGATCCTTCCGAGGCGGTGTTCGCGATCGTCAAGAACTTCATCGACATGGAGCCGCACCACGATTTACGCGACGAGCTGCTACGCCGGATATTGGACGGGTCGATAAAGCGCGGCCTTGAGGACGCGGAGGCTGGCCGCGTCCGCGACGCCGACGAGGTGTTCGACGAGCTGCGCCGCAAGATGGCCGCGCCGCGTCCCGCGCCGGCGCGATGGGAGAAGATCGCGCGATGAACCAGCTCGCCCCCCTCCCCGCGCCCGCGCCCGCGCTGGCGTTGCCGGCGCTGATCGCGGCGGCCGACGAGCGCGCGCAGCTTCGATTCCTTGAGTTCTTCGCCGTCACCATCCGCAATCCGCATACACGCCGCGCCTATGCGCGGGCGGCCGGCGACTTCCTGGCCTGGTGCGAGGCGCGCGGCGTCGCCTCGCTCGCCCAGGTGCAGCCGCTTCATGTCGCGGCCTGGGTCGAGGCGCTGGGGCGCGAGCTGGCCGCCCCCAGCGTCAAGCAGCAGCTCGCCGGCGTGCGCCACCTGTTCGACTGGCTGGTGACGGGTCATGCCGTGCCGGCGAACCCGGCCGGATCGGTGCGCGGGCCGGCGCATAGCCAGCGGCGCGGCAAGACGCCGGTACTGGCCCCCGACGAGGCGCGGCGGTTGCTCGACAGCATCGACGTGACCACCCATGCGGGCCTGCGCGACCGCGCGCTGATCGGTCTCATGGTCTATAGCTTCGCGCGGATCGGCGCGGCGCTGGCGATGCGGGTCGAGGACGTGTTCATGCAGAATCGGCGGCTATGGGTCCGCCTGCATGAGAAAGGCGGCAAGCGCCATGAAATGCCCTGCCACCACAATCTAGAGGATTATCTAACCGCCTATATCGACGGTTGCGAGCTGCGCGAGGACCGCAAGGGGCCGCTATTCCGCACGATCGCGCGCAGCACTAAGCGACTAAGCGATACCCCCCTGCCCCAAGCCAACGCCTTCGCGATGGTGCGCCGGCGCGCGGCGGCGGCCGGGATCGGGACGGCGATCGGCAACCACAGTTTCCGCGCGACCGGGATCACCACCTATTTGAAGAATGGCGGCACGTTGGAGACGGCCGCGACGATGGCGAACCATAGCTCGACGCGCACCACCCAGCTCTATGACCGCCGCCCCGATGACGTGACGCTGGACGAGGTGGAGCGCGTGTTGATCTAGGCGGCGAGCGCGGGCGCGCAGGTCCAGCGGTCGCCCTGCCAATGAAACCCTACCCGCTGCGCGTTGCCGATCGCGGGCGGCTCGCCCTTGCGCCAGAAAGCGCGCATCTTGGCCCGATCGTCCAGATGGGCGTCGGCGACGATCGCGCGCGCGGCCTGGATGAACTGCCCATGCCCGAACACATAGGCCAGCGATCCCGCAGGCATGGCGGCGAGGCGCGTTAGCGCCGCCTCGCAGCGCCGTAACAGGGTGCTGAAACTCTCCGCCCCTTCCCCGTCGCAGTAGTCAGGATCGGCCTCGCGCCAATAGCGTTCTAGGTGCGGCATCCGTTCGGCGCTGCGCGTGCCGTTCCAGCGCGCAGGTTGCAAATAGGTGAACTCTTCGATCGGCCACACTTCCACCGGCACGCCTGGAAAGCGCGCGATCGTCGGCGCGGCCGTCTGCCGGGTGCGGGTATAGGGCGAGGTGACGATGAGCGCGGGCGCTTGCGTCCAGCTCGCCGCGACCGCGCGCGCCTGTTCGTGGCCGCGCTCCGTCAGCGCGATCGTCGCGAGATCGTGGCAGGGCACGCCGGCGTTGCCGGTGTTTTCGCCGTGGCGGATGAAGATCGCTCTCATGTCCGGTTAGGCGGCCCGGTATAGCCCATTGCTGGCTTCCCAGCCCCGGCACGCCAGCAAGATTGGTTTCGGCACCTTCTTTTCGCCGTTGGAGTAGTAGGCGACCATGCGGCGCGAGACGCCAAGCGCATCGGCCGCCTTCGACAGCGACAGCGCATGGCGCAGCCGCCATTCGAGGAAGGCGCGCACATCGCCATGCCCGGTTGCCGACAGCGTTTCGAGCCACAGCATGTCCGCGCCCAGCTCCGCACCCGAAGGCCAGGCCAGGCTATGACCCCAATCGCCCACTTCGACCTTGGCGAACTCGCCCGGATCGCGCAGCGCGGCAAAGGCGCGATCGGCGAGGACCGCGCCAAGATCGAGATCAGCCGCCGTCCCTTCCGACCAGGACAGATGCAGCGATGACGGCCCGGTCGCGCGCACGGCGGTAATGGTGCGGGCCTTGTCGGTGATGTTCATCCGTTCAACTCCTGCCACGTCTGCATGAGCAAAGCCTGATTAGGCCGCGCCCATTCCAATGCGTCCTTCAAGACCGCCGCCGACACGGTGCCCACGATCACGTCAAACGATGCAATCGCCACCGAGCAGCGGAAATCCGGGCCTTCGATGTGGAAATGCGGCACGCCATGATCGCGGCCATAGACGGCAATTTTCCAGCGGGGACCGCGAAACATCGTGACCATGCTTCAATGTAGTGCAAAGGTTGCACTAGTGCAAGGCTGATAGCCAAAATGATCTAAGCGCCTGGCGCTGGCACCGTGGCCCTACTCGTTGCGCTCCCCAAGCCCGCAAGCGGTCCTGGCCCAAGGTTCCGGCCCACATGGCGGGCGAGATCGCGTGCGCGGATCTCGCGGCACCCTCGCCGATTACCGGCGATGTAGGCGATCGGGCGTCCAGCCTTCAATTCGTCGCCGGGTTCCGGCGGCCGATCAGGCACCTTGTCGAGAATGCGGTCGAGATCACCCACCGCACGACCTTTGGAGCGCCGCGCGAAAAACTCGGCCGCCGTTTCGGGTCGATCAATCGTCATCATGGAGATCAGACATAAGCGCCTCAACGCTGGTGAAGCGCACGCCCTTGCCAGCTTCCAGTTCTTCGATCGCATCGCGCGTAGCAGCGCGGCCCATCAACTCGGCCTCCAACTTCGCCTTATGGGCCTCATTACGCGCGCGGCGCTCGGGACTCCAATCTTTCATAAGATCGGAAAAGGGGCGATGGCCGGCCATTCTATCAATCCTTCTAGGTGAGAATCTGGATGCCGCGCCGCTTCACCAGCGTCAGCAAGGCGAGCGCCGCGCCAGTCGGCCGCATCGTGCCGGCCTCCCAGCGCTGGACCGTGCGCTTGTGCGCCCACAGCAAGCGCGCAAACCCGGCCTGGCTCAAACCGCTCTCCTGGCGCACCGCCGGATTTCGGCCGCCTCCATCGGTGGATAAAGGATTTCGCCGTTTCGATCAGTCCCCGTCATGGTCGTTCATCCCGGCCATGCCGGCTGCTGCGCCGGCTTCGGCGATGGCGTCGTTGATTTCCTCGATCGTGAACCGCGCGCCGTTGCCCTTCACTATCCCGCGCAGGTCATCCCACGAGCTTTTGCGCGGTGCCGGCGGCGCGATGCCCGCCGCCGTCGCGGCGGTCATCAGGTCATCCAGCGAGAATCTGTTAAACTTCCCGCGCAGGAGGTCGTTGAGGCGGGGCGGCGTCAGCCCGAGCCGCTTGGCGGCCTCGCCCAGCGGCACGTCCCACGACTTCACCCGCGCGGTGATGCCCCGCATCAGGTCCGCGCGCGTCCTCAACTCCGTCGCCTCCTCCGGCGTGTCGGCGATTGCGTCAAAGACGCAGGCGAAGGTTTCGACCTTCATGTCGTCGGCGTTCATTGCCCTGCCTTCCAAACGTTCGGCCGTCGAGCCGATTACTCGAACAGTTCCGAATGGGTTCCCGCGCGCACGAAGTTCACCAGATTGCCCTCAATCGTGTAGATCAGCAGGAAATCGCCGCCGATATGGCACTCGCGATGATCGCTCCAATCGCCCTTGAGGGCGTGGTCCAGCCATTCCGGGCCAAGCGGCGCATCGTTGGCGATGAGCAGCATCATCGCTTCCTTGAGCTGGTTCATGTTGTAGCGGCCGCTGCGCGACAGCCGCTCCCAATCCTTGACGAACCGCTTTTCGTAGGATGCCTCTCTTGGGAACGAAGCCCGCTTACTGCTGGCGGGCTTCTTGGTCGAGGGCATCGAACAGTTCCTTGGGATCGGTGAAGCGCGCACGACGCGCCTTCATGGTCGCGCGGGACGATTCGATCGCGGCGCGCGTCTCGGCGTTGGGCACCTTCAGCTCGAACGGCAAGGCATGGTCCTTGGCGACCCGCGTAAGCGTCATGCGGACCACATCGGAAACCGTCAGCCCCAGCTCGGCTAGGACGGCGGCGGCTTCATCCTTCAATGTTTCGTCGATGCGCGCACGCACGAACGCGGTAGCAGCCATTGGAATCTCCCTAGTCAGACGAACGATGTAGCTCATTTGAGCAACAATTTCAATCTAGGCGAGGAGACTGCGCCTGCCGCTGCGCGGCACCGTGGCTCTACTCGCTTCGCTCCCCAAGCCCGCAAGCGGTCTTGGCCGAAGGTGACGACCCACATGGCGGGGCCGAGATCGCAAGCGGATCTCGGGCATGGTGCCGGCGTGCGCCGGCATGATGTTCGTTCGCATGGGGAAAGGCGGTCCCGGCCGCCTCTCCCCAGCAACGGCAATCAGCGGGACCGGGTTGGCGCGAAGCGCCCGCCCGCACCACTCCCGCAGATTCCCGCTGCCCCCCTCTCTCGCCGGCTGCTCCGCGCGAACTCGGGAGCGATGGCCGCAGCCATCGCCCCGCAGGGCGATTTGAAGGGAGTAGAAGGTATGGAACAGGACAACCGGGAAAGCTGGCTCAATCGGGTGGCGGCGGGCATGGCCCCCTTGTTCGCGGCGTTGGACGCTCCCCTGCCCGCGCGTATCCGCGTGGCGATCGGCTTCACCAGCTCGGGCCGGAAGGGCAAGGCGATCGGCGAGTGCTGGGATAACCGGCTGAGCGCGGACGGGCATTTTGAAATCTTCATCCGGCCCGACCTCGCGCACGCGCCTGACGCCATGCCGGCGCAGATCGCGGCCATCCTCGCGCATGAGCTGGTCCATGCCGCCGTCGGCATCCCGGCAGGGCATGGGAAAGCGTTTAAACGGATCGCGCTGGGGCTGGGGCTCGTCGGGCCGATGCGCGCCACCACCCCCGGCGAGGCGTTTCTTGCGGCCGTCGCGCCGATCTTGGACGCCGTTGGCCCCCTCCCCCATGCCCGTCTCGACACCGATGGGGAGTCGACCGCGCCGAAGAAGCAGAAAACCCGGATGCTCAAATGCGAGTGCGCGACGTGCGGCTATACCGTGAGGACCGCGCGCAAATGGCTTGAGCTGGCCGGAGCGCCGCTTTGCCCGATCGAGGATCACGGCCGCATGGAGCATGAGCCGCTGGACGACGGCAGCGAGGATGAGGGCGGCGACGACGGCTAGACCGCCCTCCCCTCCCCGCAATTCGGGGTTTCATTGACGCTGCGCGCCAGTTCGGGGTTTCGTTGACGCAACCGGAGCAAGCCAGTATGACCACATGCAAACATGCGATCATGTAAGGATATTCACATGCCAACAATCGCGATCATCAGCCAGAAGGGCGGCGCGGGGAAAACCACCCTCGCCTTGCACCTGGCCGCCGCCGCCGAGGATTCCGGGCATACCGCCCTTGTGATCGACGTCGACCCGCAGGCGACGGCGAGCCAGTGGGCGGCATGGCGACAGGATGCGCCCCCGGTCGTGATCGACAGCGCGCCCCCTCGCCTTGCCGCCAAGATCGAGCAGGCGACGGGCCAGGGCGCGGCGTTCATCGTAATCGACACCCCGCCCCACGCCGACAGCGCCGCCAGCGCCGCC
>NZ_ALVC01000240.1:0-7598 GCF_000293195.2 Sphingomonas sp. LH128 | reverse complement strand
CTCGACCTGCTGCTGGTGCCTTCGGGCCAGCGGATGGGGACGACACAAGCTGCGCCGGCGATCGTGTGCTACCTGCATGCCGACAACTGGTCGTCCGCCGATCGCTGCGAGCAGCTAGCCCAGCTTTTCGATCTTGCGCCCAGCGAGGCGCGGCTGGCGCTGGCCTTGAGCCGAGGCATGTCGATCAGCGAGGCCGCGCCGGAGCTGGGGCTGACGGTGGAATCGGCGCGCACCTATTCCAAGCGGATCTACGCCAAGACCGGCGCGCGGGGGCAGGCGGACCTCGTGCGGTTCATCCATCGTTCGGTTCTGGTGATCGCGTGATCGGATACATCATTACGGGGCCGCCTGAGCGATTATAACAGGTGTTCAGCATTTTTCGTTGACTGTACGCCCGGCGGGCTTCAGCGAATGCATACGAAACGAATGGGAGAATGCCGCCGATGACCAAGCTCCTTGCAGGAAAAGTCGCGCTCGTGACCGGGGCATCGTCTGGCATCGGCGAAGCGGCGGCGCTTTGCCTGGCAGAGGCAGGTGCGGCCGTCGCCATGTCGGCCCGGCGGGCTGAGCGGCTCTCCGGCCTCGTCGCCAGGATCGAGGCGGACGGCGGTACGGCGCTGGCCATCCCGGGCGACATGACGGTGGAGGACGATGCCCGCCGCGCGGTGGCCGAAACCGTCGAGAAGCTGGGCCGAATCGACATCCTGATCAACTCGGCCGGGATCATGGAAGCCGGGGGAATCGAGAATTGCGATACCGCGATCTACCGCCGGGTCATCGACATCAATCTGATGGGGACCGTCTACACCTGCACTGCCGCCGTGCCCCACATGCTGGAACAGGGTGGCGGTGACATCATCACCATTTCATCGCTCGCGGGCCGTAAGGGCGGTCCGATGACGAGCGCTTATTCCGCCAGCAAGCACGCGGTGAACTTCATGACCGATGCGATGCGGCAGGAACTGGGCGGCCGCAACGTGCGCGTCACCACGCTGATGCCCGGCGCGACCGAGACCGAGGTGGGCGACAACATCTCCGATCCAAACTGGCGCGCCGCGATCCAGGCGCACGTCGCCAAGGAAGGCGCGGTGAAGCCGAGGGACATCGGCGAGGCCATCGTCTTCATCGTGGCGATGCCGCGTCGCACGAACATCTCGGAAATAACGATCCGGCCGACGATCGACACGTCGGCCTGAAGGGAGAGGGAAGATGGCCGGAAGGCTTCAGGACAAGATCTGCATCATTACCGGCGCCGGGTCCGGGATGGGGCGCGCGATGGCGCGGCTGTTCCATACGGAAGGGGCGAAGCTGCTGCTCGCCGACATCTCGGGCAAGGAGGACGAAGTGGCTGCCGATCTCGGCGGCGAGGTCGTATCGATCCATTGCGACGTCTCCAGCGAGGCGCAAGTCAAGACGATGATCGCAAGGGCCGAGGAGAGCTTCGGCAGGCTCGACGTACTGTGCAACAACGCCGGTTTCGGCGGCGGGATGGCGCCGCTCCACACCCAGACGACCGAGCTGTGGGACAAGGTGCACGCCACCAACATCCGGGGCGTGTTCCTCGGCATGAAGTACGGCATCGAGTCCATGCTGAAGACCGGCGGCGGAGCGATCGTCAACACCAGTTCGGCTTCGGCGGTGATCGGGTGGAAGCACCACAGCGTCTACAGTTCCGCCAAGGCGGGCGTGCACCAGCTCACCAAGGTCGCGGCATTGGACTATTCGGACAGCAACATCCGCGTGAACGCCGTGGCGCCGGGGACGATGTGGACGGGGCTGGTCGAGGCATCGAAGACGCATGATGCGCCGCCAGAGGGTTTTCCGACGCTCGCCGGGATACCGATGGGGCGCTGGGGCCGCGCAGAGGATATCGCATTGGCCGCGCTGTTCCTCGCCAGCGACGAGGCGGCCTACATCACCGGGGTGATCCTGCCGGTGGACGGCGGCTATTCGATCGGATTTTCCGGCATGGGGGCGGAGCGGCCCGGGATCGTCAGCGCCAACAGCGACGGGTAGCTGGGCGCCGCCCTAAAGCCAGGGCGCCACCGGTATGCCCGTCAGCGAGGGATCGGCCCACAGATACTCGGTGAAATGGCCGATCCTCCTGCGCGTATCGACGTAGCAGAAGCACAGCTTTGCTTCGTCGGACGGCTTGGCCGGGAACCGCAAGGCAAGCGCCTCCCCGCTGGCGCGCACGTCCTGCAGCAGGGCCTGCCATTCAGCGTAAGGCCCCGGCACCGCGATCCCGATGTGGTGGAAGGCGAGGACCTGCGCCGACAAGTCCGCCGCGTCCGTGTAGATTTCGGTGACGCCCGAGATCGGCTCGATGATCTCGAACTGGCGCAGGCCGCCGGGGCCGCCGATATTGGCGATCGCTGACTTCACGCCCAGCCTGCGCGTTTCGCCGTAGGAGAGGACCTCGATCTCGGATTCGCTGCGGCGCAGGCCGGTGATGCCCAGTTGCGTCTCGGCGTGCATGATCGCCGCGTCCATGTCGCGCGTGGCGTAGCTCATCTGGATGAGCCGCCCGTAGCGCCTGCCGATATGCGTCATGGCGACGCCTCTCCCTGTTCTCATCGTCCCGGCGGTGATGACCGGCGGCCTTGGCGATTGCAAGATAGTGTCCGCTTCTTCAAAATTCCCACAAGGCGGCAAGGCCGCGCTGAGGAGAGGCAAAACCCATGGATTTGAGCGAAGCAGGCCACGCGTTCGTCACCGGCGGCGCAAGCGGCATCGGCCTGGGTATCGTCGATGCGATGGCCCGCAAGGGGCTCAAGGTGACGATCGCCGACATCGATGCCGAGCACCTCGCCGCAGTGCTGGCCGATCGCGGTGGGGCCGTTCGCGGCGTCGTCCTCGACACCCGCGACCGTGAGGGCTGGGCGCGCGCGAAGGCCGAGGCGGAAGGTGTCTTCGGCCCGGTCGATGTGCTGGTCAACAACGCCGGCATCGCTCCCAACGGCCGCGAATTCGCGGACATGGACCCGGCCAGCTTCGACCGCATCGTGGCGATCAACCTCACCGGCATTGCCAACGGCGTCTTCACCTTCGCCGCCGATATGCGGGCAAGGTGCAAGGGGCACGTGGTCAATACCTCCTCGCAGGCCGGTCTCACCGCGAGCGTGCCGGGCGTCGGGGCCTATGCGGTCGCCAAGTTCGGGGTAACTGCGCTCACGGAGGCGTTGAGGCAGGAGATGGCTCCTCATGGCGTGGGTGTGTCGCTGCTTTGTCCGGGTTATGTTGCCACGAACCTGGCCGAGAACACCCGCAAGGTCGGAGGCGAAATCCGCCAGTATGCGGGCGCCATGCCGCCCTCCGGCGTGACGGCCGAACATATCGCCATGATGGTGCTGGCGGGCATCGAGGCCGACGAACCGTGCATCGTCACCCATGCCCGCGTCTGGCGCAGCGTGGAACCGCGTTTCACGGCGATCCGCGCGGCCTGCGAACGCCGCGACGCAGTGCAGGGCGCCGCTGCATGACCGAGGAACGGTTCGCCCGGATCGAGGCGCAGATCGCCATCGCCGACCTCGTCCACGGCTACGCGCGGGCCGTGCGGCGCGAAGCCTATGAGAGCATCCCCGCTCTTTTCGCCCCGACCGGGACCTTCGAAGTCCGATCCGGCGCGCCCGATCGCACCGAATATGCCGTGCGCCAGCGGTTCGAGACACCCGAGGCGCTGGCCGCCTTCCTCCTCGAAGGGAAGGGCCGGCCGCATCCCGTGCCGCTGATCCATAATCTGATGGTCGAGGTCGCCGGAGACACCGCGCGGGCCAACGCCATGATGGTGGCGCCGATCACCGGCACCAACAAGCAGGTGACCGGCGAATATCACGACAGCTTCGTGCGGCTGGACGGCTGCTGGCTCTTCGCCGCGCGCATCTACACCATCTTCGCGGCCTGACGCGCATTGCATGACGCCTGCACGGCGCGTAGCAGGCGTGCATGATCGCGCACGTCGAACCCTTCCACGCCACGACCATCGGCCGTCTTGCCTACGAACTCGCCGCCGAGGGGCGCGACGTGATCCACATGGAATACGGCCAGCCCTCCACGGGCGCTCCGGCCGCGGCCATTGCCGCGGCCCATACGGTGCTCGATGCCGAGGCCGGTGGCTACTGGGAGAGCCCGGCGCTGCGCGAACGGATCGCGCGGCACTACGCCGAGGCTTATGGCGTAGTGGTCACGCCCGAGCAGGTATTCCTGACCTGCGGTGCCTCGCCTGCCTTCGTGCTGGCGCTGTCCTGCTGCTTCCGCCCCGGTGCGCGAGTGGCGCTGGCCCGGCCGGGATACGTCGCTTACCGCAATGCCATGCGCACGCTCTATATCGAGCCGGTCGAGCTGCCCTGCGGCCCGGCCGAGCGCTACCAGGTCACCGCCGCCGCCCTCGACGCGCTCGATCCGGTGCCCGAGGGGCTGATCCTTGCCAGTCCGGCCAACCCCACCGGCACCGTCATCGCGCCGAAGGAACTTGCGGCCATCGCGCAGGTCTGCGCGCGCAAGGGCATCACTGTGATCTCCGACGAGATCTATCACGGCCTGACGTACGGCATGACGGCCGACTCCCTGCTCCAGCACGTGCCCGAGGCACTGGTGGTGAACAGCTTTTCCAAGTGGTTCTCGATGGCCGGCTGGCGGCTGGGCTGGCTGGTGGTTCCTTCGCGTCTGATCGAGGCTGCGCGCGCACGGATCGCCAACCTGTTCCTGACCCCGCCGGTGCTGGCGCAGCACGCGGGGCTGGTCGCCTTCGACTGCACCGAGGAACTGGAGGGGCACCACGCCAATTACGCGCGCAATCGCGAACTGCTGCTGGCCGCGCTCCCCCGTCTCGGCCTGCAGCGCATCGCGCCGCCGGACGGGGCGTTCTACATCTGGGCCGACATCGGCCACCTGACCAACGACAGCTTCGCCTTCTGCCGCCAGCTCCTTGCCGACACCGGCGTCGCCACCGCGCCGGGCATCGACTTCGACCCGGTCGATGGCAACCGTTTCATCCGCCTCAGCTTCGCCGTCTCCACGCTGGAGATCGAGGATGCGATCGAGCGCATGGTGCCTTGGTTCGCTGCGCGCGGGAACACTGCCGGCGTTTGACATTGGTTCGCTGATACGATCCTGCATGGCTCATAGTCGAGAGAAGGGCAGTATGATCGTCACCGGCCGCGGCCTGCGCGCGCGGGGGCGAATCACTTTGCGAGCAAGCCTGCGAGACTGCCGATAGAGCGCGGCAAAGGCTGCACGAGGTCGATGGAGTGCGATTCGCGATGGCGCCGATGCCCGGCATGGCGGCATTTTTCGGAGTGATGGATTCTGTGCCGGTACCACAGTCCGGTGACCGGCCGACCACGTGCCCGCGCCCATGCTTCGCGCAGATGCGGATGCTCACCCGGGCAGCCGTCATGCGCACGATTCCAGAAAGTCATGTGATCTGCACCTGGACAATATCGGGACGCGACATGGAGTTACTGCCCCAACGCTCGCAAGGACGGGTGCGGGGCGTCGATACCGGACACGATCTGGGCCCCGCCGAACCGGCCCGGTTCGCGGATAAAATTGCCGCGACAACCCGTCCCTAGCGGCGGTTTGCCTAAGGAAATTTCCGCAAGGGGTCTGCGCAGCCGTGAATACACGGGTGTTTCACCTAGCCTCTATAAGATGTAACAAGGCGGGACAGCGAATCCGGGCTACAGGGAACTGCGTATTGACGCTGGGCCAGGTCTGGGGACTGTGGCGCACCCTTCGGACGCGAAAGACAACGATAAGGCAATGGCAAGTACTTCGAACAGTGTCGGCAGCGATCGCGTTCATGCGCGCCGTCTGCGTGACTTCCTCCACGATTGCGCGGGCAGTGCCGCCTGCGAGGAGATCGACCGTATTCGCGAAGCGCTACACCTGCTGAGCGGCAGTGGCGTCGACGGAGCCGTACCGCTCGACCGCGTACGCATCAACGCCATGCTGGACTGCGGCGCGGGGATGAGCGCCGTGCTGGAGATCATCGGTCCGGACATGCCGTTCATGCTTTCGCGGGGCGGTCACGATACTTGTCTTGCGACCGTGGTGCCTCCGGGCGGCTCCGAGGAAGCTATCGCGGAAGGTTCGACGCTCGCGCTCGCTATGCTGGCGGGCCATGTCGCGGCGGTGCTGGCGAAGGGTGAACGCGGCGCTCATGCCGCAGATGTTCCGCTGGCCTCGGCCTCCATCCGACTGCACTGACACCGCCGGCCCCAAACGATCCCGCGACAGGCCCGGTCGGGAGGGGAATACGACCGGGCCCGCATCGTCGTCCGGAGATCAGGCGACTGCGGATCAGGCGTCGGCGCCTTGGCAACGGGTGGCGCCGACAGCTTTGATGTACCGCGATCGTGGCTAACGGCTCGTTCACGCACGCCTAGGGATATTGCCGGATTGGCGTCAGTTCACGAGGGATGCCTCGATCGCGATGCGGCTCGCGTCGGACGTGTGATTGGCGCCCAGCTTGTTGAGCATGTTGGCGCGGTGGGTTTCAACCGTTCGCGGGCTGATCGAGAGTCTTTCTCCTATCAGGCGGTTGGACAGGCCGCTGGCGACGCTGCCCAGCACTTCGCGTTCCCGCCGGGTCAGGCGATGTAGTCGATCGCGCCATCGAGGATGGCCTGGACGATGCGCTGCGCGCCGGACTCCTCGAAGAAAGCGATGTTCGGAAACCATTCGCCGTGGCTGGCCATGCTTTCGATCAGATCGTCGATCGCGCCCGCCTGGTCGTGGATCTCCGGATTGGCGGCGATCGGGTCTTCTGGGCCGGCCATGGCGGCGAGGATCATCGCCAGCGACGTCTCGTTGACGGGGGCGGCGTAAGTGACGGAGGTGTGGCTCGCGCCTTCGCGCACTATCCCCGGCATGTTCCCACGCGAAAGGCTGACGCGGCGGCGGCGCGGTTTCCCGGGTGTGTGATCGGCCGCATCGCGAAAATCGATTGCAGCGGTGTCGAAAAGAGAGGCGGCAATGGCGCTCGCGCGCTGCATCACCGGGCCGTGTAGGCGGAGCTTGTCGTGGATGCCCGGCAATCCGGTCATATCGCGCTCCTTCTAGAATTAACCGTGTTCTGAAGGTGCTTATGAGGAGCGGACGGCAAAGAGAGCGGTAATTTAGGGGGGGAGATGTGCTTAATAATTACCGTCAGAAGGACGATCTAAATGGGCCGTCGTCCCGGACTTTATCCGGGACCGCTGGGGTTTCTTGGGGCAATCGCAGGCCGCGCGCGGCGATGTGGGCGGTTCACGGCCAGCGGTCCCGGATCAAGTCCGGGACGACGAGTCGAATCGCAAGCGCTTGTTGAACCCCGTACTTAAACTTCCTCGCCCCCTGCCGGTTTAGGGGCTGGCGGCGCTGGAAACCCACCCGCCGGGACCAACGGGACACTTCACGGGAACACGCACAATGTTAGTCATCAACACCAACATCAGCGCGATCCGCGCCTCGAACGCATCGAATTCGGCCAACAAGGCCCTTGGTACCGCAATGGAGCGCCTGTCGACCGGCAAGCGCATCAACTCGGCCAAGGACGACGCGGCGGGCCTCGCCATCTCGACCTCGATGACCTCGCAGATCCGCGGCATGAGCCA
>NZ_ALVC01000239.1:0-50425 GCF_000293195.2 Sphingomonas sp. LH128 | reverse complement strand
TTGCCGAGGCCGAAGGGCTTCACCGCCTCCAGCGTCAACGCCGAGATGTCGAAGGCCAGCACGTCCCACTTCGCGAGGCTGCCGTCCTCCAGCGGGTTTTCTGCGTACTTCGCCTTTTCGAGGTTGCGCTTGTTGAACTCACCAGTGTCGGCGATCACGAGGCCGCCGGGCTTGAGCGCGCCGACGTTCACCTTCAGCGCCGCCGGGTTCATCGCCACCAGAACGTCCGGCGCATCGCCTGCGGTGGTAATCTCCTGCGAGCCGAAATTGATCTGGAAGGCGGAGACTCCGAACAGCGTGCCCTGCGGCGCGCGGATCTCGGCGGGAAAGTCCGGGAATGTGGCAAGGTCATTGCCGGCAAGCGCCGTGGACAGCGTGAACTGGCCGCCGGTCAACTGCATCCCGTCGCCCGAGTCGCCCGCGAAGCGAACGACGACCGCTTCTACGGGCGATGTCTCGACGCCGGACGCGTCGGTATCGTGCTCTCCGGCCAGTGTCGCCATGGTCTATCCTCTGCTGCCGGTCCGCGCCGGTTTCTGCGTCGAGGCTGCGGACTCAGGTTCCCAATGACAAATTAGTTTTCTCTTGAGCGAACAAACTTCGCGTTTGCCGCCATGGGGAGGAGTGTGGACCTCAATGCGGGCTAGTCAAGCGCCGGTGGTTCCGCCATCCTGTGGCCATGAGGCAGACATGGGTGCAATTCCTGTCGAATCGCGTAGAGAGCCCCTCCCCTTCAATTCGGATTCGCCTATCTCGATGAACGATTTTTCGTCCCTGCCCTATCGCCCCTGCGTCGGGGTCATGCTCGTCAACGCCGACGGCAAGGTCTTCGTCGGCAAGCGGATCGACACGCGCGAAGGCGACTGGTGGCAGATGCCGCAAGGCGGCGTCGACGACGGCGAAGACCTCAAGGAAGCCGCCTTTCGCGAACTGCACGAGGAAACCGGCGTCACCAGGAAGCATGTCAAGCTGCTGTCGCAGACCCGCGAGGAACTGCTCTACGACCTGCCGCCTGAACTTGTCGGCAAGCTGTGGAAGGGCAAATATCGGGGGCAGCGCCAGCATTGGTTCCTCGCCCGGTTCGAAGGAAGCGATGCCGACATCGACCTGAATGCGCACAAGCCAGCCGAGTTCTGCGACTGGAAATGGGTCGAGGCGGCATTGCTGCCGGACCTCATCGTGCCTTTCAAGAAGCGTGTCTATCGTGCTGTTCTGGAAGAGTTCAAGACGCTGATCTGAGGCTTACGTCGTCCCGGACTTGATCGGGGACCGGTGGCCGTGAACCACCGATCTTGCTGCGCGAGCAACACGCTCACACCTAAAGACTGCCACCGGTCCCGGATCAAGTCCGGGACGACGGAGATGGCAAACCCGCTCAGGCTGAGCCTGTCGAAGCCCCCGCGCAGATAGCGCCGCTCCTCAGTTTTCCGAAACCGCCGTCTTGGGCGTCACCGCATCGGCGGTCACCATGCGCGGCGTCGGCCCCTTGGCGATCGCGCCCGCCAGCGACTGCGCTTCCGCACAGTCCTTGCCGCACAGCGTCTGGAGCCGCGCGAGATTGCGGTTGGCCTTCTCGGTCGCGCCCTTTTCGGCCAGCGCCATGCCCTCGCCGGCAAGCGCCGTGACGTTGCGCGGATCGCTGGTCAGCGCGACACGGTAGTAATGCAGCGCCTTGCCCTGCATGCCTTGACGGCGCGTGGCGTCGGCAAGCGAGAGCAGCACGGTGACGCTGCCGGGCTCGACCGTCAGCGCCGATTCATAGGCGTCGATCGCCCCGTCAATGTTGCCCGCCGCAGCGGCAGCGCGGCCCTCGCTCAGCAGCATGCTGGCGCGCGGATCGAGTTGCTCGGGCGGTTGCGACAGAAGGACGCTGGAGGACGTGGCGGCTAGCAGGGAAAGGGCAACGGCAACGGGCGTATAACGCATCAGCAGGTCCTTGGCCGAGGTTTTCGTCCTCATCATGACGTGACGCTATCACAGCCTGACGAAGCGCGCGACGAAAAACCCGTCGGTTCCATCGCGCGAGGGAGAGAGACGCAGGCCGGCGCCGCGCGGGGTTCCGGCGGGCAAAACAGGCAGTTCGGCGCGCCAGTCGGGATGGCGGGTCAAGAAACCTTCGGCCTGATCCGCGCCTTCCGCGTCGAGCAGCGAGCAGGTCACGAAGACCAGCCGCCCGCCCCGCTTCACCAGCGTCGCCGCGATGTCGAGCAGGCGCGACTGGATCGCAACGTAGCGTTCAAGCTGCTTGTCGGTCAGGCGCCAGCGCGCTTCCGGGTTGCGGCGCCAGGTGCCGGCACCCGAGCACGGCGCATCGACGAGCACCGCATCGGCCGCGCCGACGAAAGGCTCAAGCGCCTGCATCTCGCGGTTGGCGTCGAGGAGCAAAGTCTCGATCCCGGTCGCCCCGGCCCGCTCGGCGCGGGGCGGCAGGCGTTGCAGGCGCGCGCGGTCGGCGTCGCAGGCGATCAGCCGCCCGACGTTCTCCATCGCTGCGGCGAGCGCGAGGGTCTTGCCCCCTGCCCCGGCGCACAAGTCGATCACCGTCTCGCCCGGCCGCGCGGCCACGACCTCGCAGGTGAGTTGCGAGCCCGCATCCTGCACCTCAATCATGCCTTCGAGGTAAGCGGGCGACTGCTCGATCTTCGTCTCGGGCGGGTAGCGCCAGCCGTGCGCGGCGACGGTCTTCTCCCCGCCTTCGGGGAGGTCGAGACTGCCGGACTTAAGCGTGTTGACGCGGATGTCGAGCGGCGCGCGGTCCAGCAGGGCTTCAGGATGTTCGACGCCGCTGTCGGCGAGGCGCTGCATCAGCCATGCCGGAGCGACACCGGCCTCGGCCATCGGCTCAGCCCCGTCGATCGGAGCGGGCGCGTGGCGCGATCCGTCAAACAGTGCGGCGAGTTGCGGGTCGGAATCCGCGACGCGCAGCATCGCGGCGCGACCGGTCTCGGGAATTTCGCCACAGGCGCGGATGGCGCGGTAGGCGAGTTCACGTACCGCTCGGCGGTCTCCGCTGCCTGCCCAGCGGCGGGCCCGGAACCACTCGGAAATCAGGCGGTCGGCAGGCGCGCCGTTGGACCGCGCGGCCTCGATGACGAGATCGAGCACCTCAATGGCTGCCTGAATGCGGGCTGCGGGGGTCAATTCACCCCTCCCGCCTGCGGGAGGGGCCGGGGGTGGGCGCGTGAGAACGCGAGGTCGGCGTCAGTGCCCACCCCGCTGCGACTAAGGGCCTGCGGCCCAAGTCTCGCTACCCCTCCCGCTTGCGGGAGGGGGTTAGCTGCCTCAGCGCGTCGGATAGTTCGGTGCCTCGCGGGTGATCGTCACGTCGTGGACGTGGCTCTCGCGCAGGCCCGCATTGGTGATGCGGATGAACTTCGAGTTCTTGCGCAGGTCCTCGATCGTCGCCGAGCCGGTGTAGCCCATCGCCGCCTTGATGCCGCCCACCAGCTGGTGGATGACGTCCTTGGCGGCGCCCTTGAACGCGACCTGGCCTTCGATGCCCTCGGGCACCAGCTTCATCTGGTCCTTGATGTCGCCCTGGAAGTAGCGATCCGCCGAACCCCGGCCCATCGCGCCCACCGACCCCATGCCGCGGTACGACTTGTAGGCGCGGCCCTGGTACAGGAACGTCTCGCCCGGCGCTTCCTCGGTGCCGGCCAGCATCGAGCCGACCATGATCGTCGAAGCACCGGCGGCAAGCGCCTTGGCAGCGTCGCCCGAGGTGCGCAGGCCGCCGTCGGCGATGACCGGCACGCCCGCCTTCTCGGCTTCCTCGGCGGCTTCCATCACGGCGGTGAGCTGCGGCACGCCGACACCCGCGACGATACGCGTGGTGCAGATCGAGCCCGGGCCGATGCCGACCTTCACGCAGTCGGCGCCCGCGTCGATCAGCGCCTTGGCGGCTTCGGCAGTGGCGATGTTGCCGGCGATGACCTGCGCCGAATTCGACAGCTTCTTCACCCGCTCGACCGCCAGAGCGACGTCGCGGTTGTGGCCATGCGCGGTGTCGATGACGACGACGTCGCACTCGGCCGCCAGCAGCGCCTCGGTGCGGGCGAAGCCCTTGTCACCCACGGTGGTCGCGGCGGCGACGCGCAGGCGGCCCGCCTCGTCCTTGGTGGCCTCGGGGAAGAGGACGGCCTTCTCGATGTCCTTGACGGTGATGAGGCCGACGCAGTGGAAGCCCTCATCGACGACAAGCAGCTTCTCGATGCGGCGGGCGTGCAGCAGGCGGCGCGCTGCGTCCTGATCCACGCCGACCTTCACGGTTGCGAGGTTCTCATGCGTCATCAGTTCGCGCACCGGCTGCGCGGCGTTGGCGGCAAAACGCACGTCGCGGTTGGTGAGGATGCCGACGAGCTTGCCCGACGCCTCGACCACCGGGATGCCGCTGATGCGGTTCGCGGTCATCAGCGCCTGCGCCTCGCCCAGCGTGGCATCGGGGCCGATGGTGATGGGATTGACGACCATGCCGCTTTCGAAGCGCTTGACCTGGCGGACGGCGGCAACCTGCTCCTCGATCGACAGGTTGCGGTGTAGCACGCCGATGCCGCCCATCTGCGCCATGACGATCGCCATCTGCGCCTCGGTCACGGTGTCCATGGCGGAGGAGATCACGGGAATGTTCAGCCCGATGGTGCGGGTCAGCATGGAGCGGGTATCGGCCTGGGTGGGGACGATGTCGGACTTGGCGGGACGCAGGAGTACGTCGTCGAAAGTGAGTCCGAGCTGGATATCCATGTGCGCCACCAATGCCTTCGAGGGGAGAATCGTGGCGGCTCATGTAATCAAAGGGGGCGGTTTGGGCTAGGGGGCGAATCCCATGTTTTTCGCGGATGCGGTTTACGATGCCGCTCACCCCCGCCCCCTCCCGCAGGCGGGAGGGGAGAACGGATAGCCCTCCCGCTCGCGGGAGGGCCGGAAGGCTTGGCGATTTATCGCTTAGCCGGACGGGGTGGGCCTGACACGGCAGCGTCCACCGGCACCTTGCGCGTATCGGCGAACCAGCGGCCCAACGCAGTCAGCATCTTCACGTCGTCGCTGGCCCCGCCAAGCTCGATCGGGTGGGACAGATCGTCGCTCGGCCGGTGATAGTCGCCGTCGAAGAAAGCGCGCATCCGCTCGATGTCGCCATAGGACGTCGTCACCATGACGGCGGGAATGTCGTGCTGCAGCAAGGTCCAGCCGTCCTGCCGTTTCACGTATTCGTTGGCGTCGTTGTTCTCGCGCAGCTTGAAGCCTTCCACCTTGGCGACCTTGGCGATGTCCTTGTCGAGCCCGGTCATGCCGCGTCCGACGATGGCGAAGGGCGTCTTGCGCGGCGCGATGGCGATCGAATCGATATTGAAGGCCGCGACGATCCGCTCCAGCGGCAGCGGCGGGCTCTCGGCAAAGGCGTGCGCGCCCAGCAGCCCGAGTTCCTCCGCCGTGGTGGCGAGGAAGTAGACGTCGCGGTCCATCTGCGGGCTGCGCGACAGACGGCGCGCCACTTCGGTCAACGCTGCGACGCCGCTAGCGTTGTCTACTGCGCCGTTGCAGATGACGTCCTCGGCGGGAGGCTCGCCGCATTCTCCGAAATGGTCCCAATGAGCCACGAACAGCACCGCGCCCGCCTGCTTGCTGCGCCCCGGCAGCTTGCCGATCAGGTTATGCGTTCGGATCGTCGTCTCGTCCGTCGCGGCTTCCAGCGAGGCGGTGACGTCCAGCACGATGGGCGCGAAATCGTCCTTGCTTGCCGCCTGCTCCAGATCATCGAAAGTATGCGCGGTGCCCTTGAGCAGGCTTTCCATCGTCGCGCGGCCGATGAACGCCTCAAGGTCGCCGCCCAGCGCCTCGTCCGAGAGCGCGTAGCCCGAACGCCGACGCCGGGCCGCTACCTCGTCCAGCGTGCGCTCGCCGTCGAGCACGGTCAGCACGGCCGAGGCGCCCAGCGCGAGCAGTTCGTTCTGGCGCGCACTGTCGGGCGTATTCCCGTCGAGCACTACGGCGATGCGGCCGGCCAGTTCGTTGCGCGTGACGTCCTGGCTGCGCGCGCGGCCGACGAAGAGCAGCGGCGCATTGCGCACCAGCGAACGCTTGCCAGAGGTGAAGACCAGTACGTCGCTAGGCGCAATGGTGGCGCGGAAGCCCTTGCGCAGGAAGCGGGCGGAACCGCTCGACGGTTCGTGAGCGACGACAGTAACCGGCGCAAACCACTCATTGCCCGGATCATTTGTGCCCGAGACAAGGCCGATGTCGAACCACTGCTTGGCAAGGTAGCGCAGCGTCTTCGCCTCGCCATCGGTGCCGGGTTCACGGCCATCGAAATCGTCGCTGGCGAGGATCTGGATATGCGCGCGCAGCCGGTCCTCGATCTCGCGGTCGGCGCGGCTGACGCTGGCGGCAACGACGCCGATGGGAACTCCTACGGCGAAAAGCGCGAAGAACGCTGCCGTCCTCCACGCACTTTTCCCTGCTGCGCGTCCCACTGCCCGGATGCCCGACTTCATTGCGCTGCACCTATACGACACATTTTCGAGCACGGTTGTAAAATTTCCTCCAATCGCGTGCAGTTGCAACATTTCCCGCTTCATCCGGCGATAATGACGCAGCCGCGCAACACTCGGGAGACTTGCGGAACACCCCCGAGTTCTGCGAATTGATCTGCACGCGAGACGCTGCCCGGCAACGGCGAAAAGAGGATACGGCACCCATGCGGCTGGACGATTTCGACCCCGACAACATCAAGGTCACCGAAGGCGGCAGCCGCGGCGGCGGCTTTTCCCTCGGCGGCGGCAAGCTGGGCTGCGGCGGCCTGATCATCGTGCTGATCGGCGCCCTAGTCTTCGGCGTGGACCCGGGACAAATGCTCGGCACGCTGGAGAACGTGCAGCAGCAGACGCCGACCACCGCGCAGCAACCGGTGGGCGGCTCGCGCAGCGCGACAGAGATCTGCACGCAAAATGCCTACTCGCGCGAATCGTGCAATGCGCTGTCCTCGCTCGACAAGACCTGGCAGCCGCTGTTCCAGAAGGCCAACGTGCCCTTCGAGCAGCCGATGCTGCACTTCTACACCGGCGGCACCCGCAGCGGCTGCGGCGCGGCGAGCAGCGCAATGGGGCCGTTCTACTGCCCCGCCGATCAGGGCATCTATATCGACGTCAGCTTCTACGACCAGATGGACAAGCAACTCGGCGCCCGGGGCGACTTCGCGCGCTATTATGTGATGGCGCATGAGTACGGGCACCATGTCCAGCACCTCACCGGCCTCGACCAGCAGGTCCGCAAGGCGCAGCAGCAGAACCCCCGGCAGGAGAACGCCCTGCAGGTGAAGATGGAACTGCAGGCAGACTGCTACGCGGGCGTCTGGGCCGCCAAGAACCGCGACCGCATCGAGCCAGGCGACATGGAGGAAGGCCTGACCGCCGCCAGCGCGATCGGCGACGACACGCTGATGAAGAACGCCGGACAGGCGGTGACGCCGGAGAGTTTCACCCACGGCTCCAGCGCCGAACGCATGCGCTGGCTCAAGCGCGGCCTCGAAACCGGGAACGAGGACGCATGTGACACGTTCTCTTCAACAGGATGACATCACAGGCGTGAGCGGACCCGGTGGCGGATCGGCGACCGCGCGCCGGGGACAGGAGAACAGGGACATGAGCCGCAAGTGGCTGGGTGCGATCGTCGTTGCGAGTTTGAGTGCAGGTACACTGGCTGCTCCGGCAGCGGCCAGGCAGGATGAAAAGCCGATCACTTCGCGTGATCCCGATGCGGTGGACGTGGCGAAGACGCCGATGACCGACCTCAACGTGGGGCGCGACGGGGAAATCCCCCCCCTCCTCGTCAATGCCACGACGGAGCCCTACACGCTGCACGGCCTGTCAAAATGCCGCCAGATCGCCGGGGCGATCCAGCAGCTCGACGAAGTCCTCGGCCCCGACATCGACCTCCCCGCCGAAGAGCGCGACCGCATCAGCGCCGGGCGCGTGGGCAAGTGGGTGGTCGCCTCGTTCATCCCGTTTCGCGGCCTGATCCGCGAAGTCTCGGGCGCCAATGCGCAGGACCGCAAGGTCAATGCGGCGATCCAGGCGGGCCTGACCCGTCGCGGCTTCCTCAAGGGTGTCGGCTCCGCCAAGGGCTGCCGCTATCCCGCATCCCCCGCCCCCGCGAGCGTCGTCCAGGCCCGCGTGAACGAACTCAAGGCGATGGAGCAGGAAAAGGACGCGAAGAAGAAGGCGAAGTCCGAGGCCAAAGCCGATGCGAAGTCAGACCGGGATCTCGCCTTCAAGACCGAGCCCGACGCCCGCCAGCCTTCTCCCAAGAACTGACGGCTGCTTGATGCTTCGGGCACTTCCTGCGGCGAGCGCGCTCGTGCTGCTGCTGTCCGCATGCGGCGGCGAGCCGGCTGCCACGGCGACGGGCGAGGCGCCTTCCTCACCCGCTCCTGAAACGGTGAGCGCGGCCCCCATCGAAGCGCTGCCACAAAGCGCACCCTCCTCCCCTGCCGCCGATGCCGGATCGATCGCCTGCTCGTCCGAAATCGGGGAGGCGGCAGCGCGCAAGCTGGTCGCGCAGTGCATTGCCGTCTCTCCCGCGACGCGCCCGCCGTGCAACGCCGCAAACTCCTGCGCGATGATCCGCAACGAAGTGGCCCGCGGATGCGCCATTCTCGGCGAGGACGCGGCAAAAACTCCTGAATGCGGCGGAATAGATCCCATCGGCAAGGAAGCCGCCGCCGACATGGTGAAGCGCTACTACGCCGCAATCAACGCGCGCGATTATGCCTCGGCATGGACCCTGTGGGGGCCGGATGGCGGCCCCAGTGGCCAGACCTTGCAAGCGTTCAGCGACGGTTACGCCCATACCCGCCGCGTTCACGTGGATATCGGCAAGGTGTCAGACGTCGAGGGCGGCGCCGGGTCGATCTACGTCACCGTCCCGGTAACGGTCGATGCAGAACTCGACGACGGCCGACGTCAGCGATTCACCGGCAGTTATGATCTGCGCCAGATCAATCGCGGCATGGGCATCTCGCAAGGCTGGCACATCACGACGGCGAAGCTGCGACCGGCCTGACGTAAGAAAGCCGGCAGCCCCCGGCTGCCGGCCTCCCGCATTATGAGCGTCAGTTAGCGTTCGCCTCGCGATGGGCGTCGGCGATCTCTCCGTCGAGGTCGGCGAGGATTTCCGAGCGGACCTTCGCATCCAGCGCACGGTCTGCCGCGATCGAGGCGCGGGCGCTGCGCAAGGCATTCACTGCCGCGAATTTCGCGGCCCTGGGCTCGCCGGTGCAGATGACCACCGATGCACTAGACCCGTTGCTTTCGCGGCTCGCCTCGCGGCGGCGGCTGTCGGCGGGGCAATTCTCGTCGAGCACCATGGTCCGAGTCGAAACGCGCGAGCCGTCCTTTTGCACGATGCGAATGGTATGCCGCTTGCCATCGGCCGAGACCGATTCCTCCACCTTGGGCGCGCGCGCCAAGGCTTCTGCGGCCATGCGCTGTGCTTCCGTCGAACGGCGCTGTGCATCGGCCACGCTGCGCTGGGCATCCGCCGCGCTGCGCAAGCGGTCGTGCATCTGGCGAACATCGTCGACCGTCATCGTCTTGCGCATCGTGACTCGGGCGTTCGGCATCGGACGAGGCGCCGGTGCGGCGAGAGCGGAGGGGGCGGCGGGGGGAGCCGGAGGTACGGGAGGAACCGGCGGCACCGGCGGCGCGATACCTTCAGCCACGTCGACTTCCGGCATTTCGGGCGGCTCGGGCGCTTCGGGGGGCTCCGGCAGTTCGGCCTCAGCCAGTGCTTCAGGAGCTTCAGGAGCCTCAGGCGGCACCGGCGGCTGTGGAGCGTGCGGCACCCGCGAATGTTGCGCCTGCGGGGCTGCTTCCGGCGCGGAGACGGGATCGGCTTCCGCCTCGTCCATCGCGGCATAGCTGACCGTCGCCGTAGCAGGCACCGCGACGACGGCCAGCGCGAACAGGCTGCGGGCGAGCACGCGACGCGTCGGGCTGACGTCGGCCGCCGCCAGTGCCTTCAGACGCTGGATTATCGGCTTCTCTCCCGAGAGCGGGCCGGCCATCGGCGCGGCAAGGCCGAGCCGCGTCCCCCCAGCCATCGAAGCGATCAGGCGGCCGTAGCGGGCGCGCTCGGCACGGGGCCGGCCAGCCATGACCCGGGCGTCGCAGAAGGCCTCCTGATCAGCCCTCACAGCGCGCCAACCGGCCCAGCCGATCGGATTGAACCAGTGCAGCGCGAAGAGAGGCTGCATCGCGATCAGCGCCAGCAGGTCGCTGCCCGCGTGATGCTCCATCTCGTGCGCGATGGCGAAGTCGGAGGTTTCGGAGTCAGCCTCCGCCAGAAATCCCTGCGGCAGAGCGACGACCTTGTCGAATACCCCGAAGGCGAGCGGCGCGGTGATCGCGGGCGTTTCGACGATCCGCACGGTGTCGGATCGAGCAACCACGCGCGCGCCATCAAGCAGATCGCGGCGCATCCAGCGGTAAGTCACCGTCCGCCAAACGAGGAACAGCGCCGCACCGCCGAGCCACACGGCCAGGGCGACTGTCGCCCACGGCACTTGTGCCAGCAGCCCCGGCTCGATCGGAGCGGCCGTCAGCACCTTAGCGGTGGGCAGCGCGGCAGCGCCTTCCGCAACCGGGCCGGCTGCTGGCAGCAGCACCGTCTCGACCGGCGTCGCAGCCTGAAACCCTGCGGCAGACGCCGTGATCGGCTCTACACCGAAGCGAAGATTGGACAGTAAGCCATGCTCCATGAAGCGGGGCAGCGCCAGTGGAGGCAGCACCAACCGTATCATCGGCAGCGCCCAGAGCGCAAAAGCCGCGCCCGGACCGAACCAGCGCGCGACGGGGCGGCGGACGAGCAGCACCAGCGCCATCAGCACGCCGGTCGCCAGAAGCGTATCGGTAAGCCACTCGGTCATGACTTCAGCTCCTTCAGCAGGGCTTCAATCTCGGCAATGTCGTCGTCGCTGAGTTGTTCGCTCTCAGCCAAATGCGCGAAAAGCGGCGCCGCGCGGCCGCCGAACAGGCGATCTACCAAGCGGCGGCTTTCCGCACCGATATAGACTGTACGCGCGATGCGAGGGGAGTAAAGGAAGCGCTTGCCGTCAGGCTCGGTCTCGACCGCCTGCTTGGCGACGAGGCGCGACAGCAGCGTCTTGACCGTGGCGAGGCTCCAGCCGCGCGGACCGCAGACTTCCTCGCACACTTCCTGGGCGGTAAGCGGGGAGCGCTGCCACAGCGCCTCCATCACCGCATGCTCGGCTTCGGAAATGCGGTCGGGCTGTTCAGGGGACTCGGACACCCATTTCTCCATCGTCTACACACGTAATCGACTACGTCTGTAAACATGAACGGTGGGTGAATGTCAACTCAGCTGCGCTTGAGGAGCAGGGCCAGCTGGATCAGGAAAACCGCACGCACCGTCAGGCTGATCGCGACGATGATAGCGAGGAAAGCGAGGCCCGTCGCCGCACTCGAAAACAGCAGCACCATCCCCAGCACCACGTCGAGCACGCCGAGTAGCAGGCGCCAGCCCTTGTCGTGGCGGGCCTTGAGCGCGAAGGCGATCTGGAACACGCCGGAGACGACCAGCCATAGCCCGATGGCGATGACCAGCGACAGTGCGCCCGCAACCGGGTCTGCCACGGCGAAGATGCCCGCCAGCAGCGCGAGAAC
Organism: Sphingomonas sp. LH128; assembly: GCF_000293195.2. Classification (NCBI taxonomy): domain Bacteria; kingdom Pseudomonadati; phylum Pseudomonadota; class Alphaproteobacteria; order Sphingomonadales; family Sphingomonadaceae; genus Sphingomonas; species Sphingomonas sp. LH128. The sequence goes on along the minus strand of NZ_ALVC01000239.1, from coordinate 38,750 downwards.
GCCGAGCAGGATCTCCGTCCACCGCGCGCGACTCGACAGCGAGGTCCAGCCCGCCGCAACGGCTGCCACGCCTGCGACGATGAGGATTACGCCGAGGATCAGCCCGGTCGCCACGCCCGCCACCAGCGGATTGAGCAACACGATCAACGCGGCAAGGATCAGCAGCACGCCATAGGCCATGACCCAGCCCCAGGTGCTGCCGGGCGCGCGCTCCATCTCGCGCACCAGCGGGTCGCGGTGCACGTTGGGCTCGAGCAGGGGATCGACGTCGGTGCGTTGCATGGGGGTTCCTTTCACCCGCTGCAATGCGTGGAAGCACGAAGAGTTGCGTGCCGACGCGCCCACCCCGCTGCGACTAGGGCCTGCGGCCCAAGTCTCGCTCCCCTCCCGCTTGCGGGAGGGGCTGGGGGTGGGCCTTTGCAAAAACGAAAAAGGGCGGCGCAGCCTTGCCGCTGCGCCGCCCTCCTCTCGTTATTCAGCTTTCGCCGATATCAGTACACGCGGGCCTTGGGCTTGATGTACTCGACGTCGTCGGTCAGCGTGAATTCGTGCACCGGGCGATAGTCGATGCGAACGTTGCCGCCCTTGCCGCCCCAGCCGTCGAACCAGGTCGCGGTGTGCTTCATCCAGTTCACGTCGTCGCGGTTCGGGAAGTCCTCGTGCGCATGCGCGCCGCGGCTTTCCTTGCGGTTCTGCGCGCCGTGCAGGGTCACGGTGGCCTGCGAGATCAGGTTGTCCAGCTCCAGCGTCTCCACCAGGTCCGAATTCCAGATCAGGCCGCGATCGGTGACCTTGATGTCGTTCATCTTCTGATAGGTCGCGGCGAGCTTTTCCTTACCCTCGACCATCAGTTCGTCGGTGCGGAACACCGCCGCGTGGAGCGACATGGTGCGCTGCATCTCGGTGCGGATTTCCGCGGTCGAGGACGAGCCGTTGGCATTGCGGAAGTGGTCGAGGCGGGTGAGCGCCAGATCGGCCGAATCCTTGGGCAGTTCCGCCTGCGTGCCGTTCGGCGTCAGGTTTTCCTTGAGGTACAGGCCGGTCGCGCGGCCGAACACCACGAGGTCGATCAGCGAGTTCGAGCCCAGACGGTTGGCGCCGTGAACCGAGACGCAAGCCGCCTCGCCCACCGCGAACAGGCCCGGAACCACGGTTTCGGGATCGCCGTCGGGGCCGATGGTCATCACGCGGCCGTTATAGTCGCACGGGATGCCGCCCATGTTATAGTGCACGGTCGGGACGACCGGCAACGGCTGGCGGGTAAGGTCCACGCCCGCGAAGATCTTGCCGCTCTCGGTGATGCCCGGCAGACGCTCGCCCAGCACCTTGGGATCGATGTGATCGAGGTGCAGGTAGATGTGGTCCTTGTGCGGGCCGACGCCGCGACCTTCGCGGATTTCCATCGCCATCGAGCGCGACACGACGTCACGGCTGGCAAGGTCCTTGGCCGAAGGAGCGTAACGCTCCATGAAGCGCTCGCCTTCGGAGTTCGTCAGGTAGCCGCCTTCGCCGCGTGCGCCCTCGGTGATGAGAACGCCGGCGCCGTAGATGCCGGTCGGGTGGAACTGGACGAACTCCATGTCCTGCAGGGGCAGGCCGGCGCGCAGCACCATGCCGCCACCGTCGCCGGTGCAGGTGTGGGCAGACGTCGCGGTGAAGTACGAACGACCGTAGCCGCCGGTCGCGAGCACGACGGCCTGCGAGCGGAAGCGGTGGATCGTACCGTCATCCATGCACAGCGCGATCACGCCGACGCACTTGCCGCCGTCCATGATGAGGTCGATCGCGAAGTATTCGATGAAGAAGTCCGCGTCGTACTTCAGCGACTGCTGGTACAGCGCGTGGAGCATGGCGTGGCCGGTACGGTCGGCGGCGGCGCAAGTGCGCTGCACCGGCGGGCCTTCGCCCATGTTCTGCATGTGGCCGCCGAACGGACGCTGGTAGATCGTGCCGTCGGCGTTGCGGCTGAAGGGCACGCCTGCGTGCTCCAGCTCGTACACGGCTGCGGGAGCTTCGCGCACCATGTATTCGATGGCGTCCTGGTCGCCCAGCCAGTCCGACCCCTTGACGGTGTCGTACATGTGCCAGGTCCAGTGGTCCGGCGTGTTGTTCTTGAGCGACGCGGCGATGCCGCCCTGCGCCGCAACGGTGTGGCTTCGTGTGGGGAACACCTTGGTGATGCACGCGGTCTTCAGGCCGGCTTCGGCCGAACCCATCGTGGCGCGCAGGCCCGAGCCCCCGGCGCCGACGACGACGGTGTCGTAGGTGTGGTCGATGATCTTGTAGGCAGGCGCGGACATCAGGCGTGTGCTCCCAGCGCGATACGGACGATGCAGAACACGCCGAACGCGATCCCGCCGCAAGCGGCAAGGTTCAGCGCGGCGATGGCGGCGAACTTGTTGGCGTGGTCGTGCAGGTAGTCCTCGACCAGCACTTGCAGGCCGAGGCGTGCGTGCCAGAAAGTCGTGACGACCAGCAGGATCATCATCACGGCCGGGACCGGACGCGCGATCCACTCGACGATGGTGCCGTAAGAATAGTCCGGCAGCAGCACCAGCGAGACGATCAGGAACAGCACCGAGATCAGGTTGCCGATCGCGGTGAAGCGCTGCAGCAGCCAGTGGTGGACGCCGCCCTTTGCCGAGCCGAGGCCGCGCACGCGGCCGATGGAGGTTCCGTTACCCATTGTTCGTTACCCTCAGCGAAGCAGCAGGAGCGCCCAGAAGGCGGCGGTGAGAACGACACCCAGGACCGGGCACAGGATCGACCACAGGCGGTTCGCCTGCAGTTCGAAGCCGGCGCCGACGTCGAGGAAGAAGTGGCGGATGCCGCTCGCCATGTGGCTGAAGAAGGCCCACGAGATGCCCACGAGCACCAGATAGCCGATCGGCGTCGTCATCGCCCACGCAAACGTCGCGTAGGAGGCCGGGCCTCCGGCGAGCGCGCCCAGCCACCACAGCAGCACAGCGAGGCCGGCGAATGCCATGCCATCGCCGGTGACGCGGTGGAGGATCGACACGAACATGTGCGGGCCCCACTTCCAGATCTGGAGGTGCGGCGAGAGCGGACGGTTCTTGGTCCCGGCGTTTGCCATGGCGCTTACGAATCCCCTTGCCTGCGGCAGTGTCATGAACTGCCCTATTGCAAGCCCCCTTAGACAAATCGAGGGACGGTGCAAGTTCTGCGGCGCAACATCTGCGTGGTGGACTGGCCTATCTTACAGGCGCGCCGTAAAGCATCGCGCATGAGTCGCACCTCCCTGGCTATCGCGCTGGCTGCCCTGACGGCCATTTCTCCTTTCGTGGCCCGCGCCGCAGAGCAAGGAGCGGTAACGCCTGCGACGCTCGCCAAGGCATGCGAGGGCAAGGACGAATGGGCGGACCCCGCTCCCCCTGCGCGCATCTTCGCGAATACCTGGTACGTGGGAACCTGCGGCATTTCCGCGATCCTGGTGACGGGCGACAAGGGACATGTGCTGGTGGACGCGGGCGTGACCAAGGCTGCCCCGCTGGTGCTGGCGAACATCCGGCGCGCCGGGTTCAACCCCAGAGACGTGCGCTGGATCGTCGCCAGTCACGAGCACTTTGACCATGTCGGCGCCCTTGCCGCACTGCAGCAGGCAACGGGTGCAAAAGTTGCAGCCCTGCCCGCGCAGAAAGCGGCTCTCGCCAGCGGCAAGCCGAGTGCCGACGACCCGCAGTTCGCCGGTCTCGACCCGATCGCTCCGGTCCGCGTCGATCGCGTGTTGAAGGACGGAGACACCGTCACTGTCGGCAATCTTGTCCTGACCGCCCATGCGACGCCGGTTCACGCGCCCGGCTCGACCAGTTGGACCTGGACTTCCTGCGCGCCCAAGGCCGGGTGCCGAAAGATCGCTTATGCCGACAGTTCCTCGACGATCTCGTCCGACGGCTACCGCTTCACCGACCATCCGGCGCGTGTCGCGGCGATCCGCAAGGGCCTGCCGGTGATGGCCGCCCTGCCCTGCGACGTCTTGCTCACCCCGCATCCCGGCCAGAGCGACATGATGGAGCGCTTCGCCGGAACGAAGCCGCTCGCGGACAAGAACGCCTGCCCCGCTTATGCGAAATTCGCGGAGGGGCGCCTTGCCCAGCGTCTTGCCAAGGAAAATGCCAAGTGAGCTGGAAAGTCACCGTCTTCGCCGCCCGCCCCGTCATCGAGGCAGCTCTCGTCGCGCATGAAGACGCCTGGGACTGGGATCACGAGATCGTTCTCTCCGGCCGCGAAGTCGCCGAGGACCAACCCGAGGACTGGGTTCTCGAAGCCTGGCTCGATCGCAAGCCCAGCAAGGCCGACAACGTCGCGATCACGGCGCTGTTTGCAGACACGAAACCCAAGCTGATCGCCGAGGAACTGCCTGAAACCGACTGGCTCGTCGCCAGCCAGGAAGGGCTGGAACCGATCCGCGCGGGCCGCTTCCACGTGCACACCCCCGATCACCCGGCGGTGGACGAGCCCGGCGTCTTCGACTTCGCGATCCCCGCCAGCCAGGCCTTCGGCACTGGCCATCACGCCACTACCGCCGGGTGCCTGGCGATGCTGACCCATATGAAGGCGCAGGGGCTCGTCGTGCGCAATTGCGCCGACATCGGCACCGGCACCGGCCTTCTCGCCTTCGCTGCGCTCTCGCTCTGGCCCCGCGCGCTGGCGACGGCGAGCGACATCGACGCCGTTTGCGTTAATGTGGTCGAAGACAATGCCCGGGCCAACGGCGTGACCATGGGCGCCCGGCGCGGCGAACTGGTGATGACGGTGGCGGACGGCATGGCCCATCCGGTGCTGGAGGCCCGCGGGCCTTATGACCTGATCCTCGCCAACATCCTCGCCGGGCCGCTGGTCCACCTCGCCCCCGATTTCGGCAAGGCGCTGGTTCCGGGCGGGCACCTGCTGCTGGCGGGCCTGCTGGAAACGCAGGAAGCCGCCGTGCGCGCCGCCTGCCGCAAGGCGGGCCTGCGCCTCGCCGCGCGCATGGTCAACGGCGACTGGTCGATCCTGTGGATGCGCAAGCGGGGGCGTTAACGCGCCCCTGACCCAAATCTCACACCAGAAGCAGTTCCAGCCCCTGGACCACGCGACTGCGCCGCAGCATCGCGGCCTGTGCGTCGCGTGAGATCGGCCGGTCGAAGGCGAAGCCGATGCGGTCCTTGACCACCCAGCGCACGGTGCCGCGCACCGGCGGATAATCGTCCACCACGAAGCTGAAGCACTGTCCCGCAGCCACGCCTGCCCGCTCGATCACGAACTGGCAGCCGTCCGAAGTCACGTGCCGCGCCACGGCGGAAGCATGCGTCGACAGCTTGCGGCGGCTCTGCACGTTTACCTCTCTTGAGCAATGGATCTGGTCTGGAGGTAAAGGTAATTAACACTGGTAAACGGTCAGTAAAGATTTGGCGGCTGTATCGATTGCATTTTTATGAATTTTTCCCCGAGAATATGTAAAACATCGTAAATATCAATTAACCAACCGCGATTGCCTCAAGTTAAGGTTTAATACGCAGAATAGACATCGACAGGGGGTTGGCAGCCAGATTTCACGAGGCCAACCATGGAAGACGTTAAGAACGACCGTCCGACGGTCATCACCGGTCCGCTCGGCGAACCGATGAGCATAGACAGCCTGCCGCCGCCCAACACTTCACGCTGGGTGGTTCGCAGAAAGGCGGAAGTGGTCGCCGCAGTCAGCGGTGGACTGCTGACCATCGCGGAAGCGTGCGAGCGCTACGATCTTACGCTCGAAGAGCTTGCCTCCTGGCAGCGCTCGATCGAACGCGAAGGAATGGCTGGTCTGCGCGCCACGCGCGTCCAGCATTACCGTCAGGTGCACGAGCGCCGCGGCCGTTACAGTTGAGCCTATCGCGCTGCGGTATCCCCCTGCACGTCGCGCGTAGCTGAGAAGCATTCCGGCCAGCCCTTCGGGGCCAGCCTTCCGGCCCTCCCGCTCGCGGGAGGGCTTTGCTTTACCTTATCCCGCCGCGCGAACGATCTCGGCCCATTCTTCTTCGCTGAGCACCCGAATCCCCAGCTCGGCCGCCTTCTTCAATTTCGAGCCCGCCCCCGGTCCCGCGACCAGAATGTCCGTCTTTGGCGATACCGATCCGGCAGCCTTGGCGCCCAGCCGCTCGGCCTGTGCCTTGGCTTCGTCACGGCTCATCGTCTCCAGCTTGCCGGTAAACACCACGGTCTTGCCCGAGACTTCGCTTTCCTTAGTCTCGACGACGTAAGGCGGCGGCGACACCTCGCTCAACAGGTCGTCCCAGACAGCACGGTTGTGCTCCTCGTGGAAGAAGTCCCCCAGCGCCTCGACCACCACCGGGCCGACGCCGTCGATGGAGATCAATTCGGCATAGGCGTCGCTTGCTGCCTTCACTTCGTCCTCGCCCTGCTTGACCTGCGCCTGCTCGGCGAGAGCACGCAATTCAGGAAGCGTCGTGAAGCGCTTGAGGAGATCGCGCGCGGTCACGGCGCCGACGTGGCGGATGCCGAGGCCGAACAGGAGCCGGGCGGCGTCGGGCTGACGCTTGCTTTCCACAGCTGCCAACAGGTTGTCCACAGACTTGTCCTTCCACCCTTCGAGGGCCAGGATCTCCTCGCGGCGCTTGCGCAGGCGGAAGATGTCGGCCGGACTTTCGAGCCAGCCAGCCTTGAAGAATTCGTCGATGGTCTTTTCGCCCAACCCCTCGATGTCGAGTGCGGCGCGGCTGACGAAGTGCTTCAGACGCTCGGTCCGCTGCGCGGGGCAGATCAGGCCGCCGGTGCAGCGCACGTCCACCTCGCCCTCGGCCGCTACAGCCTCGGACTGGCATTCGGGACAATCATCCGGGAACACGTAAGCGGCGCGCTCCTCCTCGCGAGAGAGGTTGTCCACCACCTGCGGGATGACGTCACCCGCGCGCTGGAGCACCACCCGGTCACCGGGACGCACGCCGAGGCGGGCAATTTCGTCGCGGTTGTGGAGCGTCACGTTGGTGACCGTCACGCCGCCCACCAGCACCGGCTTGAGGCGTCCCACCGGCGTCAGCTTGCCGGTGCGCCCGACCTGGATATCGATCGATTCGAGCGTGGTCTCCGCTCGCTCCGCGGGGAACTTGTGCGCCATGCCCCAGCGCGGCGCCTTGGCGACGAAGCCCAGCCGCTGCTGCCAGTCGAGCCGGTCCACCTTGTAGACCACCCCGTCGATCTCGAACGGCAGCGCGGCGCGGCCATCACGAATGGCGCGGTAGGCGGCCAGCATCTCTTCGAGCGAGTGACACTGGCGGAATTGCGGCGAGACCGGCAAGCCCCAGCTTTCGATACGACGGATGACCTCGTGCTGGCTCGCGCCGGGCACATGGCTGGCGGCGCCCCAACCGTGCGCCCAGAAGCGCAAAGGGCGCCTCGCGGTGACGCTGGCATCCTTCTGGCGCAGCGAGCCGGCAGCCGCATTACGCGGGTTGGCGAACTGGCGGACCTTGCTGTCGTCGAACGCCTCGCCCTTGCTGTCGGCCAGCGCGCGCGCCTCGTCCATCAACTGGGTGTTAAGGGCGAGGAACGCCCCCTTTTCCATGTAGACTTCGCCGCGCACCTCGAAGACCTCGGGAATGTCCTCGCCTTCGAGTTCCTGCACGACGTCGGCGATATGCGCGACGTTGGCGGTAACGTCCTCGCCCACCTGCCCGTCCCCGCGCGTGGCGGCGCGCACCAGTTTGCCGTGCTCGTAGCGCAGCGAGCAGGAGAGGCCGTCGATCTTGTCCTCCGCCGTCATCACCAGTGGTTCCTCGGCGGCAAGTGACAGGAACCGCCGCACGCGCGTCAGGAACTCCCCGACTTCCTCGTCGGTGAAGGCATTGTCGAGGCTCATCATGCGAACCTCGTGCGTCACTTTGCCGAGCGGTGAGGCGGCGACTTCGTGGCCGACCTTGTTGCTGGGCGAATCGGGTCTCGTAAGATGCGGGAACGCTGCTTCCAGCTCCGCATTACGCCGCACCAGCGCGTCGTAATCGGCGTCGGTGATCTCCGGCGCATCCTCGGCGTGGTAGAGGCGGTTGGCGCGGTTGATCTGGCGCGCAAGCCGCATGAGTTCGTTGGCGGCTTCGGCTTCGGACGGCAGGCCGGAGGGCAAGGTATCAATCATAGGTCATCTGCTTGGCGATGGCGGGTCATTGCCGCCATGTAGACAACCACTTTCGCAAAGTCTCGCTCGCCCACTGCAACGATGAGGATAACGAGGCGCTTATCGATCACTTTGTAGCCGATGCGATAGCCAGCAGCGCTCGACTTGGCCGTGGAAACAATCCTCCAGCCTCGTCAACTTGCCGACCACGCTTGCCACCTAACGTCTGACCGTGAAACATACGCGACGTGTGACGGAGAAGCGCTGCGCCTCCATGCCCGGGGTCACATAGCCCAAAGCACAGTGTACAACCGCGCCATCGGGATACCGGATTTCGATGCGACCATCGGCATCTGGTCCGGTCCACTTGCCCCAATAGGCACCATCGACGTTATGTATCAAAGCCGCTGACCTCCCGTTCAGGGTAAGCATCCCACCTTTGATCGGCTCATCCACTGCCACAGCAAACATCACAGGCGGAGAACAGGCGCTCAGCGTAGCGAAGCAAACGGCGACGGTGGCGCCTCGCTTCACACCCGCACCAGCAGCCTGTCCGCCTGCGCGCGCGCCTCGTCGGTCACTTGCGCGCCGGAGAGCATGCGGGCGATCTCCTCCTTGCGTTCGGCATCCGAAAGCGGCGTCACCGAGGTGCGCGTAACGGTGCCTTGGCTGGACTTGGCAATCATGTAATGCTTGTCCCCCCGCGCCGCGACCTGGGGCGAGTGCGTCACCGCCAGCAGCTGCCCGCTGGACGCAAGGCGCGAGAGGCGTTCGCCGATGGCGTCGGCCACTGCACCGCCGACGCCGCGGTCGATCTCGTCGAAGATCACCGTCGCCGCACCGCCCTCCTCGGCCAGCGCGACCTTGAGCGCGAGGATGAAGCGCGACAATTCGCCGCCGCTGGCGATCTTGCCGAGCGGCGCGAAGTCCGAGCCGGGGTTGGTGCTGATGAGAAATTCCACCGCATCCATGCCCGAAGCGCCCCAGCGCTCCTCGGGAAGACGCACCACCGAGGTCTGGAACCTCGCGGCATCCAGCTTGAGCGGCGCCAGTTCCGTCGCCACGGCTGCGTCGAGCTTTTTCGCCGCCGCACGCCGCAAATCGTGGAGCGCGCCCGCCTTATCGCGATAGGCCAGCGCGGCCTTCTGCGCCGCTTTTTCCAGTTCGACGATATGCTCGTTACCGCCTTCGATGTCGTCGAGCGCGGCGCGCATCTCGGTCATCTTCGCGGGCAGGTCATCGACCTGGCAGCCTTGCTTGCGGGCAACGGCGCGCAAGTCGAAAAGGCGCGTCTCGATGCGGTCGAGTTCGGCCGGGTCGAAGGCGAGCGCTTCGGCCGCCTTGTCGAGCTTGTCCTCGGCCTCGCTCGCCTCGATCACGGCGCGGTCGAGCGCGGCCAGCGCTTCTTCCAGCAGTTCGTGCTCTCCGGCGATGCGATCGAGGCGGCGCGAAGCGGTGCGCAATTGCGCGAGCGCCGAGTCCGAGCCGGTCCACAAGTGCTGCAGGGCCGCGAGGTCGTCGGCCAGCTTCTCGCCCTTCTGCATCTGCGCGCGGGCACCGGCGAGTTCGTCCTCCTCCCCCTCGACGGGGGCGAGCGTGGTCAGTTCGGCGAGATGCGCGAGCAACAGGTCCTGATCCTCGGCGGCGCGGGCGACGCGTTCGCGTGCAAGGTCCAATGCATCCTGCGCGCCGCGCCAGTCCTTCCACGCCGCCTCGACGCCGGCGACCTCGCCGCCTGCGAAACGATCGAGCAGCGCGCGGTGGCCGCGTGCATTGACCAGACCGCGATCGTCGTGCTGGCCGTGGATTTCCACCAGCGCGGGCGCGATCTCGCGCAGCAGGGCGACGCCGACGCTCTGGTCGTTGAGGAACGCCTTGGAACCGCCGTCGGCCTTGAGCTGGCGCTTGAGGATGAGCGGCTCGCCCGGTTCAAGCTCGAACCCGGCGTCGTCGATCATCGCCAGCACCGAAGCGGGCAACGCCGAAGCATCGAAGCTGGCGGTAACGCTGGCCCGGTCCTCTCCCCCGCGCACAAGTCCACTATCCGCTCGATTGCCGAGCACGAGACCCAGCGCATCGAGCAGGATGGACTTGCCCGCACCGGTTTCACCGGTGAGGACGCCGAGGCCACGAGCGAAATCGAGGTCGAGCGCCTCGATCAGCACGATGTTGCGAATGGAAAGCTGGCTAAGCATGTTCGCGAAGCGTTCTAGCGGATGCGCGAACGCCCGTCACCCCGCTTCGCACTCAGGTTGAGCACAAGTCCGGCTTACCAGCCGGTACTGTCGCTCAGGTAATGCACGAGGAGCGCGGCCCACACGGTAATGAAGATGGCAACGATAGCGACGAGTTCAGGCCGCCACGATCTCGGCTGGAGAGCCTCCACGCGGATGTCGGGCTCAAACGGAAAATCGTGCTTCATATCCATTGATTATGCGACCCATCCCCAGCCTGTCGGTTCATCCGGCTTTCTCCGGGTTCCCTCTACGTAGGCTCACCTTAGTTGGTAAAAACCACCATAAGGATAATCATCGGATTTGAGAAATTACTTAAGGTTCACAGTGCAATCGATTTAAGCGGTTTTTCAGATCAGCCCGTCGCAAAAAGTTCCCGGCTGGACGAAATAAATATGCCCCCGCGCTGCTCGAGCGGCGCGGGGGCACGGGTCGACGGGTGATTCTCAGAAGGCGGACTTGATCGTGAAACCCCAGGTGCGCGGATCGCCCGGCAGACCGGCGATCAGGCCGGTGTTGCCCGGCCCAACCATCAGCTGCTCGAAATAGTTCTGGTCGAAGGCATTGCGGACCCAGCCGTAGACGTCGAACCCGCTCTCGGTTCGGAAACCTGCGCGGAAGTTGTGCAGGCTATAGCCATCGATCCAGGTGTAGGCCGAAGGCGAAGGGTTGGACGAGAAGTTCGACCGTACGGAACCGTCGTAGCCGAAGTAGACCTCACCCTCCTTGCCGAGCAGCTTGGCCGGGGCGTTGACCTCGGCACCGAACGAGAACGAGAACTTCGAGACGCCCGGCAGGCGCTGACCCGAGATATCGCAGTTCTCGGGGCTGATGCCGCCCGGCGTGCCCGCAGGACTGACGGTCGTGGTCGACGTGACAGTGGTGCCGCCGGAAAGCTCGGGCGGGCACGGTGCGTCGGTGAACTTGCGATAGGTCGCGTCGGTATAGGCGCCGTTGACGTAGGCGTTGAACCGCTCGCTCGGACGGACCGAGAAGTCCGCCTCGACACCCTGCGAACGCACCGCACCCGCGTTGGCGAGGTAGCCGCGCAGCACGCCGTACTGGCCGTTGTTCACGTTAGCCTGGTAGTTGGCGATATCGGTGCGGAAGATCGAGACGTTGAGCGTCGCCTTGCGGTCCCAGAACTGGGTCTTGATGCCCGCTTCGTAATGGTGGACCGACTCGGGCTTGACCGTCGCGGTCGCCAGGATCGGGTTGTTGCTGCCGTCCACCGGAACGCCGTTCTGGTTGATGCCGCCCGACTTGAACGACTTCGCATAGGTCGCATAGAGCAGTACGTCCGGCGCTACCTTGTAGCTGGCGGTGAAGTCGTAGCTGAAGTTCCAGTCGCTGAACGTCGGCGAGATTTCCTGCGGCGTATAGATCGCCAGCTGTGCGGTCTTGCGGATATTGCTGATGCCGTCGTTCAGCAGCAGTTCGTTGCCCTGCCCGTCGAACACGCGGCGCTGGTAGTAACCTTCTTTCTTGTCGTAGTTGAGGCGAACGCCGGGCTGCAGGGTCAGCTCGGGCGTGATGTGCCAGCTCAGCTGGCCGTAGAGCGCGGCGCTGGTGTTCTTGAGGTACTGCGTGTTGTAGGCGACGAGGCCGTCAAGCACCGTGGGATCGCAGGCAAGCTGGTTCGACGCGGTCGGACCGCAGCCCGAGGAACCCGGCGGAACGGCGGCGACGGTGCCCGGATTGATGCTCCAGCGGCTCGCGGCCGAGCCCTGCGATTCGGTGCCTTGCGTGTCGATGCGCTGATAGAAGCCGAAAGCCCCGACGACGAAGTCGATCTTGTCGCTACTGTAGTTGTAGCGCAGTTCCTGCGTGTACTGGTCCTGCTGCGACGGATTCTGCGACAGCGCGACGATCGGCAAGCCGGTGAAATCGCGGTCGTTCGAGGGATCCCAGTCCCAGAAGCGCCAGGCGGTGATCGAGGTCAGCGTGCCCTCGCCCAGTTCCCACTTCACGCGCAGCGAAGCGCCGCCGATCTTGTTCTTCGCCTTGAGCGGCGTGTCGAGGTCGGTGAGACGGTCGAACGGGTTGCGGCTGACCGGCTGGTAGCCCTGAGCGGCCGCAAGCGCCTCGAACTGCCGGTTGATGGCGCGCTGGGTCAGGCCCGTGCGCACGTAGACCGAACCGCAGCAGTTGGCGTCCTGGTTGCTGAAGTCGCCCGCGAGGGTCACGTCGATGGTATCGGTCGGCTTCCACAGCAGCTGGCCGCGCAGGCCGAGGTTGTCCTGGCTCTGGATGTGCTCGTTCGTCGTGACGTTGTAGATCGTGCCGCGACGGCTGGTGGAGGACACCGCGATGCGCGCTGCAAGGTTCTCGGTCAGCGGGCCGGAAATCGCCGCCTTGGCCTGCTTGAAGTTGTAATTGCCGATCGAGACCTCGGCCTTGCCCTCGAAGTCGAAGGTCGGCTGGTTGGTCGTGATGTTGATCGCGCCTGCCGTGGTGTTCTTGCCGTAGAGCGTGCCCTGCGGGCCGCGCAGCACTTCGACCTGCGCCACGTCGAGGAAGTCGAACGTCGCCGAGGCCACGCGCGAGTTGTAGACGTCGTCGACGTAGATGCCGACGCCCTGCTCGATGCCGTCGTTGGTCAGCCCGAACGGAACGCCGAGGCCACGAATGTTGACGGCGGTGTTGCGCGGGTTCGATGAGTAATACTGAAGCGTCGGCGTCAGCTGCTGCAGGCGGCCGACGTTGAACGAGCCGGTCGAATCGATGTGCTCACCGCCGACGACCGAGATTGCGAGCGGCACTTCCTGGCTCGATTCCTGGCGACGCCGCGCGGTGACGACGATGTCGGCGCCGCGATCGCGCGCGCCGGTGCCGACCGAAGTGGGGTTGTCCTGCTCATCTGCGGCAGCGGTCGTGGTTGCGGCGGCGGGAGCGGTATCCTCGGCATGCGCCGCAGAGAAGCCGATCGTCGCCGAGGCGAGTACGGTGGTTGCCAGAAGAGTCCGGCGGACGAACGAAGTCATTATTCAAATCCTCTGTCAGGGAATTGAATGCATCCGGCGATCCGGTGTGCACCTGGTCGGCCTGCCCCCTTCAGGGCCGGCAGGTATGGCTCGAGGCTTGCACGCGGCGCTTCGTGGTCGAATGCGCCGCTTGCAGGTCCGGCCGGAAGGGATCATGGAATGCCTGCGGCCGCACCGCGTCGCCCTCATGTGATTTGCCCTCCAGGCCGTTTCGCCTCTTGTTGAGCTTTTCTAATCTCAACTTAATTGGTGGACAATAGACTTCAGCTATCAGGCGCTAAAGCGAAACTGCGCAGCGACGAGGCGAGGCATCGCGGCGGCGTGTCCCCCCACGACAAACACACGCGAAAAAGCGGCCGCGCCGGGGAGGCGGGCCGCTTGAGAAAGATAAATGGATGAATTGAGCCCCCTCCTCCGAGCAAGCCCGGAAAGAGGGGCGAAGATCAGGCCGCGACGTTCTGCGGCGCGTGCTTTTCCATCAGCTTGTAGGCGCGGCCGTACCAGTCGCTGTTCGGGTAGTTGTGCTCCAGCACCGCAGCCGCTTTCTGCGCCTCTTCGGGAACGCCCATCGAGAGGTAGCCCTCGACGAGGCGATAGAGCGCCTCGGGCGTGTGGCTGGTGGTCTGGAAGTTATCGACCACATTGCGGAAGCGCAGCGTCGCCGCCAGCCACTTGCCGCTGCGCTCGTACGAGCGACCGATGGTCATTTCCTTGCCCGCGAGGTGATCGTCGACGAGGTCGATCTTGAGCTTGGCGTCGCGCGCATACGTTGTGCCGGGGTAACGGCGCATCACGTCGGTCAATGCCTGCTTGGCCTGCTGCGTGGTCTTCTGGTCACGGGTGACGTCGCTGATCTGCTCATAATAGCAGATCGAGATCAGGTAGTAGGCGTAAGGCGCGTCCTTGTTGCCCGGGTGGATCGACAGGAAGCGCTGCGCCGACTGGATCGCCTTGTTGTAGTCACGCGCGGCGTAATAGCTGAACGCGCTCATCAACTGGGCGCGGCGTGCCCAGGGCGAATAAGGGTGCTGGCGCTCGACTTCGTCGAACAGCGCGGCGGCCTGCTTGGTGCGCCCGGTTTCCAGGCGCTGCTGAGCCGCAGCGTAGAGCGTATCGACGTCGCGCGCGACGTAGGCGGTATCGCGATTCTTCGCCCGTCCCCCGCAACCGGCAGTGAGAACGATCGCCCCGGTAGCGGCGGCGAGGATGGCGGTCTTGAGCGACGAGCGTGCGAACATGGACGGGTCTATAACCAGCGCTTCGCTGAACGCCAAGTGAAGTTGCGCAAGAGTGGACAGCGCAATTGTCGCAAGCCGCTACAACCTCTAGGCTTCCCGCATGGCAGGCAGCAGCGATCTCTATTCCCCGATGATGTCCGACGCCCTGGTGATCCTGGGCGCGGCAGGCATCGTCATCCCGGTGTTCAACCGGTTCCGCATCACGCCCGTCATCGGCTTTATTCTCGTCGGCCTGCTGGTCGGTCCGTTCGGGCTCGGCCGCCATGTGTTCGACCATCGCTGGCTGCATTACATCACCATCACCGACCCGGACGGGCTGGATATCTTCGCCGAATTCGGCATCATCCTGCTGCTGTTCTCGATCGGTCTGGAGCTGTCCTTCGCCCGCCTGTGGGAGATGCGGCGCATGGTCTTCGGGCTGGGCTCGCTCGAACTGATCGTCATCGCCGCCTCGCTGACCTTCATCCTCGCGGCGATCGGCCAGAGCTTCTCGGGCGCCATGGCGCTGGGTCTCGCGCTCGCGCTGTCGTCCACCGCACTGGTGCTCAAGATCACCGAGACGACCACGCCGGTCGGCAAGGCCGCACTGGCGATGCTGCTGTTCGAGGATATCGCCCTCGTCCCCATCATCTTCCTGCTCGGCGCGCTCGGCCCGCACACCGGGGACGGTGTCAGCGACCTGCTCAACACCCTGTTATGGGGCACCGTGGTGGTCGGCGGCCTGCTGATCTTCGGCCGCTACCTGCTGCCGCCACTGTTCGCGCAGGCCGCTCGCACCAAGAGCCCCGAACTGTTCCTCGCCGCGAGTTTGCTGGTGGTGATCGTCGCCTCGCTGGCGACCGCCGCCGCCGGGCTTTCCCCCATAGTCGGCGCCCTCGTCGCCGGGCTGTTGATCGCCGAGACCGAGTACCATTCCGAGGTCGAGCAGATCACCGAACCGTTCAAGGGCCTCGCCCTCGGCGTCTTCCTGATCACCATCGGCATGAGCATCGACCTCTATGTCGTCTGGGAAAACCTCGCCTCGATCCTGATCGCAACAGTAGTGGTCATCGTGCTCAAATCGGTGGTGACCGGCGTGATGCTGCGGGTGATGGGCGCCCGGCGCGGCACTGCGACCGAAGCGGGCATCCTCATGTCGAGCCCTTCGGAGACTACGCTGATCGTGCTGACCGCGGCCAGCACCGCCCAGTTGATCCAGCCCGGCACGGCGCAGTTCTGGCAGATCGTCACCGCGCTCGGCCTGACGGTGACCCCGCTCCTGGCAATGGCCGGCAAGGTCATGG
The DNA here is from genome assembly GCF_000293195.2 of Sphingomonas sp. LH128. Taxonomy (NCBI): domain Bacteria; kingdom Pseudomonadati; phylum Pseudomonadota; class Alphaproteobacteria; order Sphingomonadales; family Sphingomonadaceae; genus Sphingomonas; species Sphingomonas sp. LH128. The sequence goes on along the minus strand of NZ_ALVC01000239.1, from coordinate 22,901 downwards.
GCAAGCGCGTGGACGGGGCCGAGACGCCGCACCGTCCCGCCGACGATGCCACGCGGCCGCGCACGCTGATCGTCGGATTCGGCCGCGTCGGCCACCTTGTCGCCGACATGCTGACCCGGCACGGGCGGCCCTATCTCGCGATCGACAGCGACGCCGACCTCGTCGCCCACGGCCGGCGCCTCGGCTACACCGTCGCCTTCGGCAACGCGGGTCGCGGCGACGCCCTGGTGCGGCTCGGCGCGGCGGAGGCGGCGGCGGTGATCCTCACCATGGACGAGCCCGTCACCGCCCAGCGCATCGTGCGCAAGTTGCGCCTGCAGTTCCCCGACCTGCCGATTCTCGCCCGCGCCCGCGACGCCGACCATGCCGCCCAGCTCTACCGCGCCGGAGCCAGCTATGCCGTGCCCGAAACGCTGGAAAGTTCGCTGCAACTTTCCGAGGCCGCGCTCGTCGAAACCGGCGTCGCGATGGGACCGATCATCGCCTCGATCCACGAAAAGCGCGACGAATTCCGCGAGATGATCATGGAACGCGGCGGCCTTTCGGAGAAGCCCTCGCTGAAATCCGGCCAGCTGCGTGAGGCGGAAAGAGCTTAGGGAACAACCACTTCCGCGCCGCTCTTGACCCGGTCGAGGGCGACCAGCGTGCGGAAGCTAGCCACCCATTCGTGGTCGGAAAACAGCCGCCGCGTCAGCACTTCGTAGGCGCTCATGTCCGTAGTGACGACCACCAGAACGAAGCTGGTGCCACCGGTCGTATAGTAGCATTGCTGCACTTCGGGCGTCTCGCGGAACAGCGCTTTGGCGCGGTCTATGCTGGCGGTTCGCTCGTCGCGCAGGAACACCTCGACGATCGCGGTGACCGTCAGCGAGAGCGCCGCCGGATCGACCAGCGCGACGTTGGCGGCGATCGTACCCGACTGCTCCATCGCCGCGATTCGCCGCTGCACCGCCGCCGCCGAGAGGTTCACCGCCTCCCCGATCGCGCGCTGCGGCGTCTTGTTGTCACGCTGCAGGATTCGCAGGATTTCACGGTCGAAGGCGTCGAGCGGGGCGGTCTTCTTGGGCATATGCGAGTTTTTGTTGCGTTTCACCGCTAAATCAAGAGCGCACAACCCGCTGCCCAAGTGATATTCGCTCACGGCACATAACGGCACTCAGCGGCACATAAAGCTACCACACGATGACCACAGGCACGGCAATCCCCACTGACAACCGCCTGACCGGCGTGCTCTGCGGCATCGGCGCGGGTGCCTTGTGGGGCCTCGTGTTCCTCGCCCCCGAACTGGCGAGCAGCTTCTCCCCCCTCCAGCTGAGCATCGGCCGCTACTTGTGTTACGGAGCCGCATCAGCCGTGCTGATCGCCCCGCGCCGCCGCCAGGTCTTCTCAGCACTGACCCGGCGCGAGTGGTGGAGCCTCGCCTGGCTCGCCGTGCTCGGCAACACCGCCTACTTCGTGTTCCTCGCCAGCGCCGTGCAGTCAGGCGGGGTCGCCATGACCTCGCTGGTGATCGGCTTCCTGCCCGTAGCGGTGACCATCGTGGGCAGCCGCGACCATGGTGCCGTGCCGCTGCGCCGCCTTGCACCCTCGCTGCTGCTCTGCGCCGGAGGAGCGGTCTGCATCGGTTGGCAGGCGCTGGCCTCGCCCGCCTCCGGATCGACGACCGCGCAACTGACCGGCCTCGCCTGCGCCGTCGGTGCCCTCGCCTCGTGGACCACGTTCGCGATCGGCAATGCCCGCTGCCTCGTGCGCACCAAAGTCTCGGTCTATGAGTGGAACCTGCTGACCGGCCTCGTCACCGGAGCGCAGGCCCTGCTCCTCCTCCCCGTCTCGCTCGTGCTGGAGGACTGGCGCCGCCCGGCCCCCGAATGGCTGACTTTCGCGGCCGTCTGCGTCGCCGTCGCGCTCCTGGCCTCGATTCTCGGCAATGCGCTGTGGAACCGGATGAGCCGCCTGCTGCCACTCACCCTCGTCGGCCAGATGATCCTGTTCGAAACGCTGTTCGCGCTGATCTACGGCTTCGCATGGGAAGGTCGCCTGCCGACGCCGATGGAACTGGCGGCCTTCACGCTAGTCGTAGCGAGCGTGGTCACCTGCCTTTCGGCGCATCGCCGCCCCTGATTCGTCATTGGTGGAAAGCCCCACCTCAAGGACCTATCCCCTCGGCTCGAACACCGACCATCCCGTGCGGTGGACAAGCTGTTCCAGCGCCAGTTGCCCGAGGTGCGAGTTGCCCGCCTCGTTCAGCCCCGGCGACCACACCGCAATGCTGGCGATCCCCGGAGCCACCGAAAGGATGCCGCCCCCGACCCCCGACTTGCCCGGCAGGCCGATGCGATAGGCGAAGTCGCCCGAATTGTCGTAGTGCCCGCAGGACATCATCAGCGCATTGATGCGCCGCGCCCGCCGTGCAGTGACCACCCGGTGCCCCTCCACACGCCCGTCCCCCATCAGGAAGCGCCCCGCCATTGCCAGCTGCCGACAGCTCATCGCCAGCGCGCAGAAGTGGAAATAGGTGCCCAGCACCAGTTCCACGTCGCCATGGATGTTCCCGAAGGCGCGCATGTAGTTGGCGAGCGCCATGTTGCGAAAGCCGGTCTCCTGCTCGGCGCGGGCGACGGTCTCGTCGATGCGGATCGTATCGTCGTCGCCCGCCAGTTCGCGCACGAAACGCAGCATCTGCCCGATCGCCTCGCGCGGCTGCAACCGGCCAAGCAGCACATCGCATACCACGATAGCCCCGGCGTTGATGAAGGGATTGCGCGGAATGCCGTGCTCGGTTTCCAGTTGCACGATGGAGTTGAACGCCGACCCCGAAGGCTCGCGGCCCACCCGGTTCCACAACTGGTCCCCCACCGCGCCCAATGCCAGCGTCAGCGCGAAGACCTTGGAGATCGACTGGATCGAAAACGCCTCGTCCGCATCGCCTGCGGCGTGAACCGTGCCGTCGGCCGTGACCACGGCGATGCCGAACTTGTCGGCCGGAACCGACGCGAGCGGCGGAATATAGGAGGCGACGGTGCCGCGCTCGGCAATGCCGCGCATTTCCTCGGCGATATCGGCGACGACCCGGGCAATCGGCTCCATGTAATCTCCCGTCGTCCCGGGCTTGACCCGGAACCGCTGGCCGTGAACGACCCACCTTGCCGCGCGCGCAGCCCGGTCTCACCTAAAGACCGCCACCGGTCCCGGATCAAGTCCGGGGCGACGTCTCATCTGCGCCTGCCCGCCACGCGCAGCATGCTCCGGTGAGGAACCAGACGGCGAAACTCAGCCAGAACCCTATGAACGGCGCGGTCACGCCATCAAGCGGATAGAGCGTCGCCCTCCAGAATGCCCAAAGGCCGCCCATGACGGCCAGCCCCGCATATCCGGGGTGGTAGACCGCAATGCCGTCTTTCGGGGCGAGGCGCCACCGCATTCGGCGATTGCCCGGCTCCGGCGACCAGATCGCGAACGCCAGACGCATGAAGATATAAAGCCCCGCCAGTGCGAACAACGGCGCCGAAAGCTCCAGAAGCGGGATGTAATCGTTGAAGCAGTCGTCGAAATCGCCGGTAAAGCTCCGCCCGCGACACTGAACCTGATGCTTCGCCAAGCCACCGAAGAAAGGCATGAACGAGGACGCCAGCCACAACCCGCAGCCTGCAAAGGCCAGAGTCTTGCGGACGCCCTCCTTCAGAATCACCCCGCCAGCGCCGCCTTCACCGCCGCGATGGCGTCCGCCGCCTTGTCACCGTCGGGCCCGCCGCCCTGCGCCATGTCGGCGCGGCCGCCGCCGCCCTTGCCGCCGAGCGCCTCGACGCCCTTGCGCACGAGTTCCACGGCGCTGACGGTGCCGGTGAGGTCTTCAGTGACGGCAGCGGCGATGCTCGCCTTGCCCTCGTTCACCGCGACGATCGCCGCCACGCCCGAACCGAGGCGCTGCTTGGCTTGATCGAGCAGCCCGCGCAGTTCCTTCGGGTCGAGCCCTTCGAGCACCTGGCCGGAGAACTTGACGCCGTTCACGTCCTCGTCAGCCGCCTCGGCCTTCGCGCCGCCGCCGCCAAGAGCCAGCGCCTTCTTCGCCTCGGCCAGTTCGCGCTCCAGCTTGCGGCGTTCGTCGAGCAGCGCGGCGACGCGGGCTTCCACGTCCTCCGGCGTCGTGCGCAGCAAGCTGGCGGCGTTCTTGAGCGCGTCTTCGCGGCCAACCAGCCACTGGCGCGCGCCCTCGCCGGTCATCGCCTCGATACGGCGCACACCCGAGGACACCGCGCTTTCCGATACGATGCGGAACACGCCGATGTCGCCGGTGGCGCGCACGTGGGTGCCGCCGCAAAGCTCGACCGAATAGGTGCGATCGCCGGAATGGCGGCCCATCGAGAGTACGCGGACTTCGTCGCCGTACTTCTCGCCGAACAGCGCCATGGCGCCCGCCTCGATGGCATCGTCCGGCGTCATCAGGCGGGTGAGCACCTGTTCGTTGGCGCGAACTTCGGCGTTAACCTCGGCCTCGATCGCGGCGATGTCCTCTTCGGTCAGCGCCTTGGGGTGCGAGAAGTCGAAGCGCAGGCGATCGGCCGCGACCAGCGAGCCCTTCTGCGTGACATGGTCGCCCAGACGGCCGCGCAGCGCCGCATGCAGCAGGTGCGTCGCCGAGTGGTTCGCGCGCACCGCATCGCGGCGCTCGACGTTGACCGTCATGGCGACGGCATCACCGACCTTGATCGTGCCCGCCTCGACCGTGCCGCTCATCGCGTGCAGGCGGCCGAGCGGCTTGGCGGTGTCGATCACGGTGATCTTGAGGCCGTTCGCGCCGGAGATCGAGCCGCGATCGCCTTCCTGACCACCCGATTCGCCGTAGAACGGGGTCTGGTTAGTGAGCACGACGACCGCGTCGCCCGCGCTCGCCGACTGGACTTCCTTGCCGTCCTTCACCAGCGCCACGACCTGGCCTTCGCCGGTGGTCGAGGTGTAGCCGGTGAACTCGCTGGCGCCTTCGCGCTCGGCGATGTCGAACCACACTTCGCTGTCGGCGGCCTGGCCCGAGCCCTTCCACGCAGCGCGCGCGGCGGCCTTCTGCTGCGCCATGGCGGCATCGAAGCCCGCCTTGTCGACGGCGATGCCGCGCGAACGCAGGGCGTCTTCGGTCAGGTCATAGGGGAAGCCGAAAGTGTCGTAGAGCTTGAACGCGGTTTCGCCCGGAAGTTCGCCGCCCTCGCCCATGCCGGCAGTCGCCTCGTCGAGCAGCTTGATGCCGTTCGACAGGGTGCGGCGGAACTGTACTTCCTCGCGCTCCAGCGTCTCTTCGATCAGCGGCTGCGCGCGGCCGAGTTCGGGATAGGCCTGGCCCATCTCGGCGACCAGCGCGGGCACCAGGCGGTGCATCAGCGGATCGCGCGCGCCCAGCAGGTGCGCATGGCGCATGGCGCGGCGCATGATGCGGCGCAGGACATAGCCGCGGCCCTCGTTCGAAGGCAGCACGCCATCGGCCAGCAGGAAGCTGGTCGAGCGCAAGTGGTCGGCGATCACGCGGTGGCTGGCGCGAGTGTCACCCTCGGCGGGAACGCCGGTCAGGCTTTCCGACGCGGCGATCAGCGCCTTGAAGGTGTCGATGTCGTAGTTGTCGTGGACGCCCTGCATGACGGCGGAGATGCGCTCCAGACCCATGCCGGTGTCGATCGAGGGCTTGGGCAGGTTGCCGACGATCTCGCCCGCAGACTGCTCGAACTGCATGAACACGAGGTTCCAGATCTCGATGAAGCGGTCGCCATCCTCTTCCGGCGATCCCGGAGGGCCGCCCCAGATGTGGTCGCCATGGTCGAAGAAGATTTCCGAGCACGGACCGCACGGACCTTCGTCACCCATCGCCCAGAAGTTGTCCTTCGTGGGGATGCGGATGATCTTCTGCTCAGGCAGACCGGCGATCTTCTTCCACAAGTCGAAGGCTTCGTCGTCGGTATGATAGACGGTGACCAGCAGCTTCTCGACCGGCAGGCCCCACTCCTTCGTCAGCAGCGTCCATGCATGGGTGATCGCCTGCTCCTTGAAGTAATCGCCGAACGAGAAATTGCCGAGCATCTCGAAGAACGTGTGATGGCGCGCGGTGTAGCCGACGTTGTCGAGATCGTTGTGCTTGCCGCCCGCGCGAACGCATTTCTGCGAGGACGTCGCGCGCGGCGTGGCGCGTGTTTCCAGGCCGGTGAACACGTTCTTGAACGGCACCATGCCCGCATTGACGAACATCAGCGTCGGATCGTTGTAAGGAACGAGCGGTGCGGAGCGCACGGCCTCATGACCATTGCTGGCGAAGTAGTCGAGGAAGGACCGGCGGATGTCGTTCGTAGTCTGCATGATTTGCGCCGATAATGGACACCGCGCGCGGCGGCAAGCGGGAGTCTGCGGTCAGACTGGTCGGGAATTGCGATGATACGCCGGTTTTTGCACCATAGTGGCGGGCGGGTTACGGAAGAAGGGAAGAAGACGCAGGGGAGCATAGCCCCCCTGCACCCCCGTTACCTGTCGTCGCCGCGCGTGCAGCAGTCTTGGGTACGCATTGCCTTCGTGGATCATGGTGCCGCGGGCCATTTCGACATGGAAGGCGGTTTCGCCGCGGAAAGCGCATGACTGTGAACGATTCTCTGCGTGAGCACTGCAAGCGCTTCAGTCGTATATTCAGAAGATGTCCAAGATCGAACAATCCCTCGCCCTGCCCTTGCGGCGCCTGACCAATCCCATCCAACTGAGCATCGGCGCCGCCGTGACAGTAGCCGGTACCATCCTGGCCTTGGCCCACCTCTAATTTCTTCCATCATTCGTCATTGCGAGCGCAGCGAAGCAATCCAAGGCCGCGTAAACCGCCATGGATTGCTTCGCTGCGCTCGCAATGACGAGGACTTTGCCCGACAGCCCAACGCCGCTGCAAGGCACAAGGCCGACAGTCCCGGGAGCGCGAGGGTGTTAACCCTCGCATTTCTCCTTCAACTTCCTACCGAAACAAAAAACCCCGACATTCCTGCCGGGTTTTTTTGTCGGATCAGGCGTCGTCCTCGGAAGGTCCGACCATCATTTCCTCCGCCAGACCGTCGGTCTTGGTGCGGATCGCCTTCTCGAGACGATCGCAGACTTCGGGGTTGGTCTTGAGGTAGGTCTTGGCGTTCTCACGCCCCTGCCCGATGCGGATCGAATCGTAGCTGAACCATGCGCCCGACTTCTCGACGAGGCCGGCCTTGACGCCGAGGTCGAGGATTTCGCCGATCTTGGAGACGCCTTCGCCGTACATGATGTCGAATTCGACCTGCTTGAACGGCGGGGCGACCTTGTTCTTGACGATCTTGACGCGGGTGGCGTTGCCGACGACTTCGTCGCGGTCCTTGATCGCGCCGGTGCGGCGGATGTCGAGGCGGACCGAGGCGTAGAACTTGAGCGCGTTACCGCCCGTGGTCGTCTCCGGGTTGCCGTACATGACGCCGATCTTCATGCGCAGCTGGTTGATGAAGATCACCATGCAGCGCGAGCGGCTGATCGAACCGGTCAGCTTGCGCAGCGACTGGCTCATCAGGCGGGCCTGGAGGCCGACGTGGCTGTCGCCCATCTCACCTTCGATTTCGGCGCGAGGGACGAGGGCGGCGACCGAGTCGACCACCAGCACGTCGATCGCGTTCGAACGCACCAGCGTATCGACGATTTCCAGCGCCTGCTCACCGGTGTCGGGCTGCGAGACGATCAGTTCGTCGATGTTGACGCCCAGCTTCTTGGCATAGACCGGGTCGAGCGCGTGTTCGGCGTCGATGAAGGCGGCGGTGCCGCCGGTCTTCTGCGCTTCGGCGATGCAGTGCAGCGCGAGCGTGGTCTTGCCCGAGCTTTCCGGGCCGTAGATTTCGATCACGCGGCCGCGCGGCAGGCCGCCGACGCCGAGTGCGATATCCAGACCGAGCGAGCCGGTGGAGATCGCTTCGACCTGCATGGTCTCCTTCGAGCCCAGCTTCATCGCGGAGCCCTTGCCGAACGCCTTGTCGATCTGTGCGAGCGCGGCTTCGAGCGCCTTCTGACGGTCCATGGAGTCCTTTTCCTTGCCTTCCTGGATCAGCTTGAGCTGAGCGGCCATATTACTTACCTCCTGCTACCTAGCTGACCGGAAAGGTCAACGTCACGAAGCGACCTGTACTCGCTTCGTTCCACCAGAACAAGATAGGAACTTCGGCAGATTTCCGTTTTTTAACGCGGGAATCAGCCCTTGGCGGTCTGCGCCAGAACTTCCCCGACTTTTTCGGAGAGCTGCTGGACCGAGAACGGCTTGGGCATGAACCAGGCGTTGGGGATGCCGATCTGCTTGCGCAGCTGCTCCTCCGCATAGCCCGACATGAACAGCACCGGCAGGTCGGGCGCGAAGCGGCGAATCTCGCGCGCCATGGCTGGACCGTCGAGCGTGGGCATGACGACGTCGGAGACGACGAGGTCGAACTGGCCGCCCTCCTCCACCAGTTCGAGGCCTTCTTCGCCGTCGCGCGCGCAGGTGACCTGGTAGCCCTGCCGGGTGAGCGCGCGTTCGGCGACGATGCGCACCGGGTCCTCATCCTCGACCAGCAGAATCGAACCGCCGCCCGCCCACTGCGTCGGCGGCGGGGTGGGGGCGACGATCGCCTTTTCAGGGAGACTGCCGGGGGTCGCATGGTGGACCGGGAGATAGACGGTGAAGCGCGTGCCGCCGCCTTTGCCATTTTGGCCCACGTCGGTCTCGGCGAAGATGAAGCCGCCCGACTGCTTGACGATGCCGTAGACGGTCGAGAGGCCGAGGCCGGTGCCCTTGCCCTGCTCCTTGGTGGTGAAGAACGGCTCGAAGATCTTGCCGAGGATTTCGGGCGGGATGCCGCCGCCGGTATCCTCGACGATGAGCGCGGTGTACTCGCCCGCCGGGATGATCTCGGACCGCATCGCGCGCACGTCGGTGGTGGTGATGCGGCGGGTCGCGAGCGTCAGCTTGCCCGCACCGTCGCCGCGCGATTGCATGGCGTCGCGGGCGTTGACGCACAAGTTGACGATGACCTGCTCGAGCTGCGTCGGGTCGGCGCGGACGGGGCCGAGATCGCGGTCGTGGGTGACGGCAAGCTGGATTTTCTCGCCGATCAGGCGGCGCAGCATCTGCGAGACGTCGGCGACGACGTCGGGCACCTGGATTACCTCGGGCCGGAGCGTCTGCTGGCGCGAGAAGGCGAGCAACTGGCGGGTCAGCGAGGCGGCGCGGTTGGAGTTGGCGCGGATCTGCTGGATGTCGTCATAGTCCGAATCGCCCGGCGTATGGCGCATCAGCATGAGGTCGCAGGTGCCGAGAATGGCGGTGAGCACGTTGTTGAAATCGTGCGCGACGCCGCCCGCAAGCTGGCCCACCGCCTGCATCTTGGTGGCCTGTGCTACCTGACGCTTGAGGCGCATTTCCTCAGAGGTATCGGTAAGCCCGAGCAACACGGCGGCATCGCCAAGGCCGCGCACGCCCGCGAGGCTGAGCGAGACGGGATCATCCGGCTGACTGGTCAGGCGGATCGCGAGGTCTCCCGCCGCAGCCGGGCCTTGCGCGAAGCGACGGATCGCTTCGGACAGCGCGCGCTTGTCATCCTTGACGACGAGGTCGGTCGGGTAGGTCGGCGGTTCCTGCCCTTCGTGGCCGGCCGCGCGCATGAAGGCCGGGTTGGCGAAGAGGAGGCGTCCGTCGCGGTCGGCCATGGCGAGGCCAAGCGGGAGCTGGCTGAGAAGTGCCTCCAGATGCGGCGCGGAGCCGGTGCCGCCGCCTCCGGTGCCGATGCCCTGCGAGGCCTCGACCACGAGCATCAGCGACGGGGTCGTGTTGGGGTCGGCCTCGTCGGTACGGTCAGGGTCGGTGACGGGGACGTGATAGAGCACCAGCGCGCCGCCGCGTCCGCCATCGCGCGCCCAGCCGATCCGCTCGCCCTCCTCCTGGCCGAGCAGCGCGACGAAGTCGGCGCCGGTCATGTCGGCATGGGCATCACCGGTGGCGCGCAGGGCGAAACCGGCGCTCGCGGCGCGGATAGTGCCGTCGGGATCGACCAGCGCGGCGGCGATGCCCGCCTTGGAAAGGCCGCGTCCCAGCTTGCCATCAAGCTGCGCGACGAGTTCGCCGACCGGGTCGCTGGAGCCGATGGCGCCGATGCGCCAGACGAGGAAGTCGTCGCCCCTGCCGGTGCGGCGCACGTCTGCGCGCCAGTGGACGCCGTCCTCGTTGGCGATCTCGGCCGTGCCGTGACCGTCGCGCCAGGCGCGACGAGTGGCTTCGGCGAGGCGTTCGAGCGAGATCGGCAGAACCGGCAGGCTGGGCGGCGCGGCAGCGGGGCCGAACCAGTTCTCGAAACAGGAATTGGCGCAAGTCAGGCGCCCGGCACGGTCGGTGACGGCGATCGCCATGTCGGCGCGCTCGATCCCGGCGACGGTGACCGACCAGTCGGGCTGGGCGAACTCGACCTCGGCGGCGGGCGCGCGGCGGCGGGCGAGCGCCCATGCGCCTGCACCGAACACGAGGATTGCGGCGAGGAACGTCGCCATCAGCAGCACGTCGCCCGAGACGACCCAGATCAGCACGGCGCTCAGAAGCAGGGCTCCGACGACGACGAGGACGTCAGTGCGCAGTCCGGGGCGCTGTATGCCAGAGTTCATGCAGAGACTTCATTCATGCGGGGGTTTCCGTGGGGGTTTCGATGCGATCCCGTTTCGGCCGCAGGCGACGAGCGCGGTGCTTGTGGCCGATCCACCAGCGCCAGAACCACAAGGTCAGGAAATAGCTGACGAAAGCGGCGATGACCGACTGGATGAACAGGCCGATCACCACGGCGGGCGCGGTATCGGAAAGCAGCCAGTGCCACCACTGCTGGAAACCCGCGCCTTCGCGCACCATCGCGTTCACCGTGGCGATGTCGGCGTGATAGCCGAAGCTGTTGCCGATCGAGACCGCGAGCGGGAGGATGATCAGCAGCGTCGTGAACGGATTGGAGATGAAGGTCACCGCCGCCGCGAGCGGGATGTTGCCGCGAAACGGCACGCACATCAGCGCCGCGCCGACGATCTGTACGCCCGGAATCAGCGCGAAGATGCCGATGAACATGCCCACCGCCATGCCGCGCGGGACCGAGCGGCGGGTGAAGCGGAACAGTTCCTGCCGCCTTGCGAAAGGCGCGGTGAAGCGATTCCCCTCAAGCTGGGCGTGAGTGGGCATCTGCCGGTGCAGCCACACGGACATGCGGTGGAGGATTGCGCTCATCCCGGCTCAGCCGTGGTCGCGCATGATGCGGGCCTGGTCGCGCTTCCAGTCGCGGTCCTTGATCGTCTGGCGCTTGTCAGCGGCGTTCTTGCCCTTGGCGAGCGCCAGTTCGACCTTCGCGCGGCCCCGGCTGTTGAAGTAGATCGACAGCGGCACGAGCGTCATGCCCTTGCGCTCCACCGCGCCCTGCAGACGGGAGATTTCCCGTTCGTGCAGCAGCAGCTTGCGGGGGCGCTTGGGCGTGTGGTTGAAACGGTTGCCGTGGCTGAATTCAGGCACGTTGGCGTTGACCAGCCAGCATTCGCCGCCGCGAATCTCGGCGAAGGATTCAGCGATCGAACCCTCGCCGAAACGGAGCGACTTCACTTCGGTGCCGGTGAGTGCGATGCCGGCCTCGAACTTGTCCTCGATATAATAGTCGAACCGTGCCTTGCGGTTTTCCGCAACGGTCTTGAACTTGTCGAATACGGAGTTTTGAGGGCGTGCCATGATCAGCCGCATGTAGGGACAAGACGGCGAAAAGAAAACGCCCCTTTGATCCGGTTCAGCGCGAGAAATCCTCCACGCGCCACGAAGCGGCCGAACCGGATGGACAGCCGCGCCCGCGAATGAACGGCGCGGTTAACGGATTGTCATCGCCTTCCGGATCAACCTTGCGTTGCAAACGCCCGGAATTGCGGGAATATCGCGTACAAATTCGGGGGAATTTCTCATATGCGCACAGTCCTGCGGGCGGCCGTTCCGACCGCCCTTCTCCTCCTGCAAGTGCTGCCGGCAGCTTCGGCGGCGACGGTCGAACCGCCACCGCTCAATGCCTATGGAGAACTGCCCCGCGTGGAGGATGCCGCCCTCTCGCCTGACGGCGGTTCCATCGCCAGCGTCGCCCAGTCCCAGGGCGAACGCCGGATCCTGGTGGTCACCCGGGACGGCAAGGTTCGCTTCAACGCCGCCAGCGGCACCAACAAGATACGGCGGATCGACTGGGCCGATGCCGACACCGTGCTCCTCACCAACAGCGCCACCGTGCCGCTGTTCGGCTTCACCGCCGACAAGGTGGAGATGAACGGCACCGTGCTGATCCCGCTCAAGGCGGGCAACGAGACCGGGCTGGTCTTCGGCAAGAACCGCGCGATCGTGAATGCCACGCGCGGCCGCTATGGCCTGCGCACCATCGGCGGGCGCACGGTAGGTTTCTTCGGCGGCATCGCACTCGACACCACCACCCGTGGCGAGCCGAGTTGGAAGCACGGGCGCACGACGCTCTACGCCGTCGACATCGCCACCAACAAACCGCGCGTGGTCGCTCCTCCTGCCGCGGAAAACCATTATCGCGACTGGCTCGTCGATGCCTCGGGCACGGTCTCGGTCACGCTCGACATCGCGGAGGAAAGCGGCCTGTGGACGATCGACACGCTGCGCGGAAAGGAACTGGTGCGCGGCGTCGACCCGACCGGCGACGTCAGCCTCGTCGCCTTCGGGCGCGGCGGGGCGAGCGTGATCTACCAGATCGAGGACAAGGACGGCGTCCAGCATTGGTTCGAAGTGCCCCTCGCCGGGGGAACGCCTCAGGAGTATCTGCCCGGCATCGCCATCGATCGCCTTTTCGTAGACCGCACCACCGGCATCCTCATCGGCTACCGCACGATGGAGGAAGTGCCGCGCACGGTCATGGACGATCCTGTGCAGCAGCACGCCATCACCCGCATCTTCAAAGCCTTCGCGGGCAGGCAGGTTGACCTGATCGACTGGACGCCGGGCTTCTCCAAGGTCCTGCTGCGCACCAGCGGCAACCAGGACAGCGGCACCTGGTATCTCGTCGACGTCGCGCAGCGCCGGGCCGATCCGGTCGGCGACGAAAGGCCAAGCATCGCTCCCGAGCAGGTCGGACCGATCTCGGCCATCGACTACAAGGCGCAGGACGGGCTGGAGATGGACGGCATCCTCACGCTGTCACCGGGACGCGAGGCCAAGGGACTGCCGCTCGTCGTGCTGCCCCACGGCGGCCCGGCCGCCTACGACAAGCCTGCGTTCGACTGGTGGGCGCAGGCTTTCGCCTCGCGCGGGTATGCCGTGTTCCAGCCCAACTTCCGGGGCTCGACCGGACGCGGAGACGCCTTTCGCCATGCCGGTGACGGCGAGTGGGGCCGCAAGATGCAGACCGATATTTCAGACGGCCTCGCCGAACTGGCCGGGCGCGGCATCGTCGATCCGAAGCGGGCCTGTATCGTCGGCGCGAGCTACGGCGGCTATGCCGCACTGGCCGGGGTGACGATCCAGCATGGGCTCTACAAGTGCGCGGTCTCGGTGGCGGGCGTCGCCGACATCAAGCTGATGTACGACACCGATCTTCGCGAAAGCGGGGGGTCCAAGATGCTGGGCCGTTCACTGGTCGAGCAACTCGGCGACCGCAAGGGCTTCGACGCCGCATCGCCGCGCCGCTTCGCCGCACGGGCCGATGCGCCTGTGCTGCTGATCCACGGCAAGGACGATACGGTCGTCCCCTACCGCCAGAGCCTGGTCATGGCCGATGCGCTGAAGGATGCCGGTAAGCCCTACGAACTGGTCACGCTGGCAGGCGAGGACCACTGGCTCTCGCGCGAGGAGACCCGCAAGCAGATGCTGGCAGCGGCGATGCGCTTCGTTCAGCAGCACAATCCAGCGGAGTGAGGCGAAAAGGCGCGGCGCCCCAGACTTGTGCCGGGGCCCCGCGGAAGCCTTACACCAGCCCGGCGTGGACCAAGGCCTCGTCCACGGACTTCATCGCCGCTTCGCCGCACGTGACGAGCGGCAGGCGCAGTTCGTTTTCGATCCAGTCGTGGACTTGCGCCAGCGCGTACTTGCACGGCCCCGGCGAGCTGTCCTCGAACATGGCGTAGTGCAGCGGGTAGAGGCGGTCGTTCAACTCGCGCGCCTTCTCCAGATCATTGGCGGCGCAGGCGGCCTGGAACTCGGCGCAGAGCGCGGGCGCGACGTTGGCGGTCACCGAAATGCAGCCGACGCCGCCCGCCGCATTGAACGGCAGGGCCAGTTCGTCATCGCCGCAAAGCTGCACGAAGTCCTTGCCGATGCCCATGCGGTGGTCGGTCACGCGGCTGAGGTCGCCGCTCGCGTCCTTGATCGCGATGAAGCGCCCCGGGAAGCGGCGGGCGAGTTCGCAGACCGTCTCGGGCAGCAGGTCGGTGACGGTGCGGCCGGGCACGTTGTAGAGCACGATCGGCAAGTCGTTGTTCTCGGCAAGGTAGCTGAAGTGCGCCAGCAGGCCCGCCTGGCTCGGGCGGTTGTAGTAAGGCGCGACCAGCAGCGCGGCGGCCGCGCCGCACTTCTTCGAGAAGTTCATGTGCAGCAGCGCGTTCATCGTGTCGTTGCTGCCGCATCCGGCGATGATCGGCACGCGGCCCGCCGCCTGCTCGATGCAGACTTCGATGACGCGGTGGTGTTCGGCGTTGGACAGCGTCGAGTTCTCACCCGTGGTGCCGCAGGGGACGAGCGCCGAGGAGCCCGATTCGATCTGCCAGTCGACGAGGCGGCGGAAAGCCTGTTCGTCGAACGCCCCGTCGCGAAACGGTGTGACAAGCGCGGGAATCGAGCCGGAGAACATGGACTTTACCTCTTAGCGATGCTCAATGATCGCTCAGCCGGGGAACAACCCCGCTTGCCGAACGTCACGTTCAGCGCCTGATAAGGAGCCTCTTGAGAAAATGTCCAGCATGTTGCGCGCCCCCCACCTGCTGCTGAGCATTTCTTTCACCGTTTTTGCCGTTCCCGCACTCGCCCAGTCAACGTCGCCCTACGGGACGCCGGACGGCCGCGAATGGGATGCGGCAAGGGCGCAGTCGATGCAGACGCACGACATGAACGTCCACCAGTCGATCGACCAGTGGAAGCTGCTGAGCGCCAACGACCGCATGGGCTTCGCCGCCTATACCTCGTTCCTGCTGACGTATCCGGGCTATCCGCAGCAGGACAAGATCAGGGGCTATGCCGAAAAGGCGCTGCTGACCGAATCGCCCTCGGCCCAGGCGGTGATCGGCTATTTCGACCGCTTCGCCCCGATCGGCAGCCGCGCGGCGGGCCGCTATGCCGTGGCGCTCTCGACGATGCGCCGCGCGGATGCCGCGACCAATGCCGTCGCCGCCTGGCGCATGGGGGCGCTGATCGATTCGGACGAGGCCGCCCTCCTCGGCCTTTATCGAGGCCAGTTCACCGCCGCCGATCACGACGCGCGCATGGATGCGCTGCTGTGGCAGGGCGAAACCGCGCAGGCCGAGCGGCAGATTTCCTTCGTCTCGGCCGCCCGCCGCGCCGAGTTCATGGAGCGCCTGACGCTGCTGCAAGGCTCCGCCCCGGGCACGCTGGGGATGAGCCTGCCCTCCGGCATCGCGTCCGACCCCGGCTATATCTACAACCGCGCGGTGCAGGCGCGCCGTTCGGGCAACAGTGCGGGTGCGGTGAGCCTGCTCGCCAATCGCCCGCCGCTGTCGCGCCCGGTAGCCCAGCCCGAGCAGTGGGTGCGCGAACTGCTCACCGCCGCGAAAGCCGCCGACGCATCGAGCGCGGTGCGCATCGCCACCTCGATCGACGACGCCTTCGCCCCCGGCACCGACGTCAGCCGCCAGTCCTTCCGGGTGCGCGACGACTACACCACGTTGATGTGGCTGGGCGGGACCAAGGCATTGTGGAGCCTCTCCAGCCCGCGTCAGGCCGCACCGCTGTTCTACCGCTACGGCGCCGCCGCGCAGACGCCGGGCACGCGCTCCAAGGGCTTCTACTGGGCTGGCCGCGCCGCCGCGATGGGCGGCGACACGGCGGGCGCCAACCGCTACTTCGAGATGGCGGCGCAGTATCCGCAGTACTTCTACGGCCAGCTTTCGCTCGAACGGCTGAGCCGCCCGATCCCCAACCTCGACACCCGGCCGAGCGCGGTGCCGAGCATGGCCCAGCGCACCTCGTTCGCCTCGCTGCCGATCACGCGGGCGGTGCGCGACGTCGCCCGCGACGCCGACTGGCGCACCGGCGTGCAGTTCTACCGCGAGATCTCCAACCAGGCGCAGACCGCCGAGGACTACGTGCTCGTCGCCGATCTGGCGCGTGAGATCGGCCGCCGCGACCTCGCCGTCATCATGGGCCAGAGCGCGCATGCGGGCGGGTTCGACCAGTTCGGCAAGATCTCGTTCCCGCTGGTCCCGACCCCGCAGGGCACCGACTGGACGATGGTGCACGCCCTCGCCCGGCAGGAGAGCCAGTTCGCCCAGAACGCGCTCAGCCACGCGGGCGCGCGCGGGTTGATGCAGCTGATGCCCGGCACCGCGCGCGAGCAGGCGGGCAAGATGGGCCTCGCCTATGACGAAGGCGCGCTGATCAGCGATCCCAGCTACAACATCCTGCTGGGCGACGCCTACTTCCGCCGCGTGAAGGACTACTTCGGCGGTGCCCTGCCGCTGGCCATTGCCGCCTACAACGCCGGTCCCGGCAACGTGAACAAGTGGCTGCGCGCCAACGGCGATCCGCGCACCGGCTCCGTCGAGTGGCTCGACTGGCTGGAGCAGATCCCGATCTACGAGACCAAGAACTACGTCCAGCGCGTGCTGGAAAACGCCGTGGTCTACGAGACGATGTATCCGGAGAAGTCGGACTACAACGGCGCCAACAAGCTCTCGCGGCTGATGCCGGGCAAGCGCGCGCCGGGCTGATCGCCACGCCCGCCCGGTGATGTACCTCGAACATCTGCTGCTGGCGCTGGCGGTGCAGGTCCTCGTCGCCCGCCTGACCGGCAACTGGTGGACCGGCGCGGCGCTCGCAAGCGCCTATTTCATCGGGCGCGAGGCAGCGCAGGCGGAGTATCGCTGGATCGAGCAGTTCGGCCACGGCCTGCGCGCGAACATGCCGTGGTGGGGACCGTTCGATTTACGCGTCTGGCCCAAGCTGGACCAGTGGATCGACTGGATCGGCCCGCTCGTCGGCACCTGCGCGCTGGCATGGTTGATGACGCGCAAACGCCGCTTCTAATCGAGCCGCACTCGCCCTATCAGCGGCGACATGAAACCCGCCGGTCCTCCCATCTCTCCCACTGGCATGGCCGCCTTGCGCGCCCGCTACGACCACCTGCTCGGCAAGGAGCGCCCCGAGATCGTGGAGATCGTCTCGTGGGCGGCGGGCAACGGCGACCGCTCCGAGAACGGCGACTATCTCTACGGCCGCAAGCGCATGCGCGAGATCGACCGCGAACTGGCCTTCCTCGCCCGCCGCATGAAGGCGCTGCGGGTCGTCGATCCCGCCGACCAGACCGAGCGCGGCAAGGTCTTCTTCGGCGCCACCGTCGAACTCGCCGACGAGGACGACGAGCGCCTGACCATCACCATCGTCGGCGACGACGAACAGGACGCCTCCACCGGCCGCATCGGCTGGAGCGCCCCGATCGCCCGCGCCCTGCGCGGCGCAGGCGTGGGCGACTTGCGCATCGTGCGCCTGCCGTCCGGCGAGAAGGAGTGGGAGATCATGGCGGTGAGCTACCCATGATGGAGTTGAGCGTCGAAGCGATCGGCTTCCTCATCGCCATCGCCTTTCTTGCGGGCGGGGTCGACGCGCTGGCGGGCGGCGGCGGGCTGCTGACGATCCCAGCGCTGATGGCAGCGGGCATACCGCCCGTCTCTGCGCTGGCGACCAACAAGCTGCAGAGCACCATCGGCACGTCCTCCGCCTTCCTGACCTTCCACCGCGCCGGGCATGTCGACCTCAAGGCCTTCGCCTTTCCGGCGCTCGGCGCCTTCGTCGGCTCGGTGGCGGGCGGAACCGCGGTGCAGTTCGTCGATCCCAAGTTCCTCGCCGCCTTCGTGCCGGTGCTGCTGATCGCGATGGGCCTCTACTTCCTGCTCGCCCCGCCGATGAGCGAGGTCGATCGCCACGCCCGCGTCGGCCGCTTAGGGCTGACGCTGATCACCACCGGCATCGGTTTCTACGACGGCTTCTTCGGCCCCGGCACCGGCTCGTTCCTGACGACGGCGCTGGTGGCGCTGGGCGGACTTGGCCTCGTGCGCGCGATCGCCAATACCAAGTTCCTGAACCTGTCCACCAACGTCGCCGGGCTGCTGGCGATGATCGCGGGCGGCAAGGTGCTGTGGCTACTGGGCGCGGGCATGGCGGCGGCGAACGTCGCGGGCAACCAGGTCGGTGCGCGCCTCGCGATCCGCTACGGCGGCAAGGGCGTGCGGCCGCTGCTCGTCGTCATGTCCTTCGCGCTAACGGTGAAGCTGCTCTCCGACCCGAAGAACCCGCTGTGGAGCTTGTTCTGAATGCTTCGCTTCGCGGCTCTCCTGTCCCTGTCATGCCTTGCGCTCGCCCCCTCGGCACACGCCCGCGAGAGCCTCGGCCTCTACGGCACATGGGGCGCCTTTCGCGATCCGCTCGTCCCGCGCTGCTACGCCATCGCCAAGGCCGAGCCGAGCGCAAAGCGGCGTGACTACCAGCCCTACGCGGCGATCGGCACATGGCCGAGTCGCGGAGCGCGGGGGCAGGTGCATTTCCGGCTGTCGCGCAAGCTCGCGCAGAATGCGGTGATCACCCTTCGCGTCGGTGACAGGCGCCTGCAACTGACCGGCGGCGGCGGCGACGCATGGCCGCGCAGCGATGCCGACAACGCCGCGATCACCGCCGCCATGCGCTCGGCCCGCTCGATGACCATCGGTTCGCGCGACGACCGGGGGCTGCCTTTCGGCGATACGTATGTCCTGCCCGGCGCGGCTTCAGCCATGGACGCCGCGCTGATCGGCTGCGCCCGGCTCAGATAGAAGAAGGGCGGAGCCACGGCCCCGCCCTTCCCTCGCCATGAGGTCGTGAAACCTTAGAAGCGCACGCCCACGCCCGCCATGACCTGGTGACGGTCGAGGTCGAGGTTGAAGCGCTGGCTGTCGGGGATCTCGTTCGTGTAGTCGATCTCGCCCTTGCTGTAGTTCGAGTAGCGGTACTCGATCTTGGCGAAGACGTTGTTCGTCACCGCCTGCTCGACGCCCGCACCGATGCGCCAGCCGTCGGCATCGATGTCGCGATTGGTGTCGACCGTGCCGAAGGTGCTGCGAACGTCGAACTTGGCGTTCGTGTAGCCACCCTTGGCATAGAGCATCGTCTTCGGGCTGATCACGTAACCGACGCGCGCGCCGACGTAGAGATCACGGTTCGCCTTGACGTTGCCGAGGCCGAAGCCCTCGAACTCGCCGTCGTTGAAGCGGGTTTTGGCGGTGGACCAAGTCACTTCCGCCTCGGGGCCGACCACAAGGTTGCCCGCGCGGAAGTCGTAGCCCGCGCCGACGCCGTAGGTGAACCCGTCGACCGTCTTGTTGTTGTCCTCGTTGACGTCGTCGTCAACGCTGCTCCCCGCCTTGGTGGCGTCGTAGCCGCCCAGCGCCTCGACGTGGAACTGCGAAAACGGATCGACCGGTGCGACGTTCTGCGCGAAAGCCGGAGCGGCCGAGGCCATGGCGGTTCCTGCGGCGAGACAAACAAGGATCTTCTTCATAAACGGTACTCCAAAAACGATCCCGTGAGGCGGGCTGTTCCCGCTTGCCCATCGGGCTTCCAGCAAGCGGGTCGCCCCGCCTTGGACTGGTCAAAAGCGGATGGACCGCCCGGAGTTTCCTGAACCTAACACAACGAAAACGTTGATGTTTTTCGGCAACACTGCGTCGATGGATGGAGTATGTGGCGCGATGTGTGACGGGAACCTGACAAAGCGCTCGCCGTTCGCGCAGGCTCGCGCGGGCGCGCATCTTCCGTTTCGGGGCGATATGCACTATATGCCCGCCGATCATGTCAGAGCAGCACATCTCCACCGCAGCGGTCTCGACCGCCGCCGGCCTCACGCCGATCCCGGGCAACGTCGACCCGATGACCGTGGCGCGTCCCTCCCTGGTGGACGGCGTGACCCCGCGCGAAGACGGGCGCATCGACCTCATCGGCCTGCCCAAAAAGCGCATCGCCGAACTGTTCCAAGGCGCCGGGCTGGACGTGAAGGCCGCCAAGCTGCGCGCCAAGCAGGTCTATCACTGGCTCTACCACCGCGGCGTGACCGAGTTCGAGGCGATGACCGACATCGCCAAGACCATGCGCCCCTGGCTGGCCGAACGCTTCGTCATCGGCCGCCCGGAGATCGTGGAGGCGCAGCATTCCAGCGATGGCACCCGCAAGTGGC
The DNA here is from genome assembly GCF_000293195.2 of Sphingomonas sp. LH128. Classification (NCBI taxonomy): domain Bacteria; kingdom Pseudomonadati; phylum Pseudomonadota; class Alphaproteobacteria; order Sphingomonadales; family Sphingomonadaceae; genus Sphingomonas; species Sphingomonas sp. LH128. Next base: position 2,475 of record NZ_ALVC01000239.1, on the reverse strand, counting down.
TGCTGCGCACGGCAGACGCGCACGACTTCGAGATGGTGTTCATCCCCGACGCCGATCGCGGGACGCTCTGTGTCTCCTCGCAGGTCGGCTGCACGCTCAACTGCCGCTTCTGCCACACCGGCACCATGCGCCTCGTGCGCAACCTGACCGTGGGCGAGATCGTCGGCCAGGTCATGTTGGCGCGCGATTCGCTCAGTGAGTGGCCCAAGAACGCCGAAGACAGTCGCCGCCTCGCCGCATTGATGGACGACATCGGTGACGACGATGACGAGGAAGGCGGCTACCACCCTAGCGGCCGCCTGCTGACTAACATCGTGATGATGGGCATGGGCGAGCCGCTCTACAACTTCGACAACGTGCGCGATGCGCTCAAGCTGGTGATGGACGGTGACGGCCTCGCCTTGTCGAAGCGCCGCATCACCCTCTCCACCTCGGGCGTGATCCCGCAGATGGAACGCTGCGGTGAGGAGATCGGCGTGAACCTTGCCGTCTCGCTTCACGCGGTGACCAAGGAAGTGCGCGACGAGATCGTGCCGGTGAACAAGAAGTACGGCATCGAGCAGCTGCTGCAAGCCTGCGCCGACTATCCGCGCGCCTCCAACGCCCGGCGCATCACCTTCGAGTACGTGATGCTCAAGGACAAGAACGACAGCGACGACGACGCGCGCGAACTGGTCCGCCTGCTCAAGCACTACAAGCTGCCCGCCAAGGTGAACCTGATCCCGTTCAACCCCTGGCCCGGCGCACCTTACGAATGCTCGACGCCCGAGCGCATCCGTTCGTTCTCGGAGATCGTGTTCCAGGGCGGCATTTCCGCGCCGGTGCGCACCCCGCGCGGACGCGACATCGATGCGGCCTGCGGCCAGCTCAAGACGGCAGCGGAAAAGAAGAGCCGCGCCGAGATCGACCGCCTGCTGGCGGAGAAGGAAGCGGCGCTGCTGGGCTGAGGGAAGCCCACCGCTGATGAATGATGAAAGCCCACCCCTGCCCCCTCCCGCCAGCGGGAGGGGAATGAGAGGTCTGTTCTGCCCTCCCGCTTGCGGGAGGGCCGGGAGACTTACGAGCGCAGCGAGTTAGTCGGACGGGGTGGGCAACTCACTCCGTCAGCGCCGCGACGAGTTCCTTGACTTTCTTCTGCCGCCACTGCGGCGTCGGCGCGACCAGCCAATAGCCACGACGGCTCGGCGTTGGCTCACCCACAGCCGCATCGCGCCCGGCGACGCCCGCCGCAAGCAGCGCCGGAATGCGCGCACGGCCGATCCCGGCCAGCGCGGCGGCGATCGCCTGCCCGGCATCGCTCACCACGACCGGCGGCTTGGCCTCTTCTCCCTCACCGTCCGGCTCGGGGTCGCCCGGCCAGCCGATCCAGTCGCCCGAGCCCACTTCGACCCATTCGGCGCTACCGAGCGCCACTCCCTCAAGATCGCCCGGCCCATCCGTCCAGCGCACCGCGAGGTCGAGGTTAGCTTCTGTGAAATCCGTCATCTCGCCATCGACCAGCACGTATCGCACTTGCGGATTAGCAGCGCGAAATGCGGCAAGGCGCGGCGCCAGCCAGGCGGCGAAGAACTCGCGCGGACAAGCGATGGTGTAGACGTGGCTCGACTGCCCTGCCTGCATCGCCTGCACGGCGTCCTCGAAATGGAGGAACCCGCTGCGCAGCGCGGCAAGACCGGCACCCGCCTCTTCGGTCAGTTCCAGCCCCTTGCTGGTGCGGCGGAACAGCACCACGCCGAGCAGGTCTTCCAGCGCGCGGATCTGCTGGCCGACGGCGGCGGGCGTCACCGCCAGTTCGTCGGCGGCGCGGGTGAAGGAGAGATGGCGCGCCGCTGCGTCGAAGACGCGCAGGGCGTTGAGGGGCAGGTGCGTGCGCTTCATGACGCTTCCCTAAGCGCCACAGTCGCGCGGGGCAATATCAGCCTGCGGTCGCGGGCGCAGCAAGCGGGAAGAAGGGGATGCTGGCGCGGAATTCGGTGCCGTCATCGCGGCGGAAGGTGTAATACCCCTCCATCGAACCCTGCGGCGTCGAGAGCGGGCATCCCGAGACGTAGTCGTGACTCCGGCCCGGTTCGAGCAACGGCTGTTCCCCGACGACGCCCTCACCCTCGACCACATCGACTTTGCCGTTGGCATCGGTGATGCGCCAGTGACGGGTCATCAGTTGCAGCGTGTGGTCGGTCTCGTTCTCGATCCGGATGTGATACACCCAGAACCATTTACCCGCCTCGATACGCGATTGCTCGGGCAGGAAATTGACGGCCACACGCACGGTGAGGCCGTCGGTGATCGCGGAGTGCTGGAACAGTTCCTTCATGACACGGGCAACCTAACCACGATTCTTTCAGGCTACAACCGTGTAGAAGTGAGCAGGTTCCGGCAATCTGCTCCGCTATCGGACTTTGGCTCCCCGAGTAGGATTCGAACCTACGGCCATTCGATTAACAGTCGAATGCTCTACCGCTGAGCTATCGGGGA
>NZ_ALVC01000238.1:0-5499 GCF_000293195.2 Sphingomonas sp. LH128 | reverse complement strand
CCGCGACGGCGCCCGCGTCTTCCAACTGCTTGGCGGCGATCGGATCGTCGACGCAGTAGACCATCGGCAGGAAGCCTTCGTTCGCGAGGATTTCGGTGGCCTTCAGCGTCTCGCGCATGTCGGGGTAAAGCGTGCGTGCCTCGCCCAGCACTTCGAGTTTCACCAGATCCCAGCCGCCCGCCTCGCGCGCCAGGCGCAGGGTGCGGATGGCGTCGTCGGCGGTGAAGCAGCCTGCGGTATTGGGCAGGTACGTGATCTTCTTCGGGTCGATGAAGTCGGTCAGCATCGGCGCCTTGGGGTCCGACACGTTGACGCGGCGCACCGCGACGGTGACGATTTCCGCGCCCGAAGCCTCCACGGCGGCGGCGTTCTGCGCGAAGTCCTTGTACTTGCCCGTGCCCACGATCAGGCGCGAGGTGAAAGTACGACCGGCAACGGTCCAGGTATCAGCGGGGAAATCGGTCACGAAGCGCGTCCTTTCGGGGAAGCGTGAATCAGGAAAAGCGGGGGCAGGGCGGCCCGATCAGCCGCCGCCGACGAAGTGGACGATCTCCAGCACGTCGCCTTCGGAAAGCGTCACGTCTGCCAGCGTCGAGCGCGGCGCGATCTCGGCATTGTGTTCGACCGCGACCTTCTTCGGGTCGAGGCCGATCTGCGCGACGAGGTCGGCGATGCTGGAACCGGCGGCAATGCGGCGCGGTTCGCCATTCACGGTAAGCAGGATTTCGGCAGCCATGGCTGCCGAATAGCGCTCAACAGGCGCCGTGCAAGTTCCGAATGTGCGCGAAGGCGACGAGGCTGACGCCTGCGATCGTCAGCACGGTCTCCTCGATCCCGTGATCGACGAGGAGGGCGATGCCCATCAACGTCAGGCCCGAAGCACCGATCGCCAGCGGCGCGACCCGCCCGTGGCGCAGCACGCCGAAGCCGAGCGAAATGATGCCCACGACCAGAGCCATCGCCAGTCCGATGCGGTGGATACTGGGTGAAAGAAGCGCTTCACCGCCCAGGCCCAGCACGCCGACAAGCACGACGCCCAGGATGCAATGCACCGCGCACAGCCCGCTCAGGATGATTCCGGCACGGTCGAGGCGGTTACGAATCGCAAGAAGGGCAGTACGCATGGGCAGCCATCTATGTAACGTTGTATCATTCCGCAAGGGCCGGACGCAAAATTTTCACGCAGGACTCGTCGAAAACACGTGCCGTCGAACGCCCTCTTGCGCAAATGCCCGCAAAATCGCAGGAATCGCCCGCATGACGGAAGAAGCAGACGCATGAGAGTAAACGACGGTCGCCCGATCATCGGGACAAGTGACGATATCGCCCCGATGGTGCGCTGGCTCCTGAGTGTTGCGGTGCTGGTGGTGCTGATCGTCGCGGTCGGCGGGATCACCCGGCTGACCGAATCGGGCCTTTCCATCACTCAGTGGAAGCCGCTGACCGGCGCAATCCCGCCGCTTACCGACGCCCAGTGGCAGGCCGAGTTCGCCCGCTACAAGCAGATCCCGCAGTATCTCGACGTCAACGGCCCGGCAGGCATGACGCTGGCGCAGTACAAGTTCATCTACTTCTGGGAATGGTTCCACCGTCTTCTGGCGCGCACGATCGGCCTCGTCTTCGCGGTTCCGCTGGCATGGTTCTGGTACAAGCGCACCATTCCCGGCGGCTACAAGCCGCGCCTGCTGGCGCTGTTGGCGCTGGGCGGCCTGCAGGGCGTCGTCGGCTGGTGGATGGTCTCCTCCGGCCTCAGCGCCGAGGCGCTCGACCGGGTGAGTCACTTCCGCCTCGCCGCGCATCTGCTGGTGGCGCTGTTCACGTTGGGCGGCCTCGTCTGGACTGCGCTGGACCTCAAGGCGATGGAGCGGGGAGAGCAGCGCGCGCGGCTGACCCGCTTCGGCGCCCTGGCGCTGGGCATGCTGGCGCTGCAACTGTTCATGGGCGCGATGGTGGCGGGCCTGCGTGCCGGCTATGTCGCCGGCGCCGGCTGGTGGAGCTGGGACGCCTGGCCGCTGATGCAGGGCAGCGTCTTCCCCGAAGGCGTCGATTGGGCGCGCGGGTTCTTCTCTTCGCTGGTCAACGATCCCTACCTCACGCACTTCATTCACCGCTGGTGGGCCTGGGCAATCGTCGCGGTGCTCGTCGTCATGGGCCGCAGGCTCAAGGCGAAGCACGAGCGGCTGGTCTCGGTCGCGGTGCACTGTGCGTTCGGGACGCAGGTGCTGCTGGGCATCTTCACGGTGTGGTCCGGCGTGACCTTGTGGATCGCCGTGGCGCACCAGCTTTGCGGTGCGCTGCTGGTCGCCGCGACGGTGTGGGGCGCGCATGCGCTCGGACGTCGGGGGTAGGTTTCGGCCTGTCCATCGGCTACCCACTCCGTCCGGCTAGGCAGCAAGCTGCCAAGCCTCCCGGCCCTTCCTCCTTCGACAAGCTCAGGATGAGCGGGAGGGCGAAGCGGAAACCTCTCATTCCCCTCCCGCTCGCGGGAGGGGGCAGGGGTGGGCAACGTCCGGACACAAACCTCACGGTATTATTTTACCTCTCTGCAATCCCGCGCATTGCTTGACTTACGCAGTCATTTCGACGATTTGGCCGCCTTCCGCGCTATCAGGGGATTCGCTCCCGTGGCTGGCGCTCGAATTATAGGGAATGACCAGCCATGAAGGCGCTCACGAAGGTCACCCGGTCGATCAAGCCGGCCGAGGTGGAGAAGAAGTGGCATCTGATCGATGCCGAGAATCTGGTTGTAGGCCGTCTGGCCGTGATCATCGCCGACCTGCTGCGCGGCAAGCACAAGCCCAGCTTCACCCCTCACGTTGATTGCGGCGACCACGTCGTCATCATCAACGCGGAGAAGGTGCGCTTCACGGGCAACAAGCTCAAGCAGCAGACCTACTACAAGCACACCGGCTATGCCGGCGGCATCAAGGAAGTCACCGCGGACAAGGTCCTCGCCGGTCGCTTCCCCGAGCGCGTGCTTGAAAAGGCTGTCGAGCGCATGATTCCCCGTGGTCCGCTCGGCCGTGACCAGATGCGCGCCCTGCACGTCTACGCCGGCACCGAGCACCCGCACGGTGGCACCCAGCCCGAAGCGCTCGACGTCGCTTCGATGAACCGCAAGAACAAGGTGGGCGCATAATGTCCGACAACGAAACCGTGCAGAGCCTGTCCGACCTCGCGGACATCGCCGGCAACGTCACCGTCGGTGACGAGACCGTGGCAGCCGCTCCCGTCTCGAACGCTCCGCTGCGCGAGCAGCAGATCGACGCGCAGGGCCGCGCTTACGCCACCGGCCGCCGCAAGGACGCCGTTGCCCGCGTGTGGATCAAGCCCGGCTCGGGCAAGATCATCGTCAACGGCCGTGACCAGGAAGTCTACTTCGCACGTCCGACCCTGCGCCTTGTGATCAACCAGACCTTCCAGGTCGCTGGCCGCGAAGAGCAGTACGACGTCATCGCCACCGTCAAGGGTGGTGGTCTGTCGGGTCAGGCCGGCGCCGTGAAGCACGGCATCGCCCAGGCTCTCGCCAAGTACGAGCCGGCCCTGCGCTCGGCCGTCAAGGCAGCCGGCTTCCTCACCCGCGACAGCCGCGTGGTCGAGCGTAAGAAGTACGGCCGCGCCAAGGCACGCCGCAGCTTCCAGTTCTCGAAGCGTTAATCGCTTTCAGAGCTTCGGCTACAAAAAGGGGTCGCGGGAAACCGCGGCCCTTTTTCGTTATGCCCAATGTGGGATGCCGAGCGCAGACAAGGCGCCAAGACTTTGAATTTCCCGACTCGGCGTTGCGTTTTACGGCATCGGTCTGGTACGCGTTTCAGCCTGCTCGGCTGGAGTTGACCTGAGATGGAAACAACGGTTCCCTCGGAACTGCGCGACTTTCTGGCATCGCTGCCGATGGCGCTGGCTCTGGCATCTATCGAGGGGGATCATCCGCTTCTGTTCGTCAATGAGCGTTTCAGCGAACTGACCGGCTATTCCGGCGACGACGTGATCGGTCGCAACTGCCGCTTCCTGCAGGGCGATACACGGGATGGGCAAGCCCATACGAAGTTCCGCGCCTTCCTGCACAACGACGACACCATGTCGGCCAGGGCGCCGATCATCAATTTCCGGCAAGGCGGTTCGGCCTTCGTGAACCTGCTCTACCTGACACGGTTGCGGGCGGAGTCGGGCGAGACACGATATATCCTGGGCTCGCAGTTCGATGTGAGCCGAGTGGAGGTCGAGCGCTTGCAGGCGTACGACAGGGATCTGGCACGGGCGCTGACCGGCCTCGGCCCCCTGAGCGTGGGGTGCGGCATTGCCATCGATGATGCGCTTGCGGTCATCGGAGATTCGGTCAGCCTGATGACGCAGGCGCATTTGCGGCTGCTCGACCCTTCGTCCAGCCTGAATTGACTGGGTCAGGCCACAAGGCGCCGGTCGTACTCCACCCGGGCTTTCTCCACGTCTTGCATGTTGGCGATCGTCCAGCCGTACAGCGCCTTGAACGGAGTCTGCAACGAGCGGCCCAGCGGAGTGATCTCATACTCCACCCCGATGGGGGATGCGGCGATAACCCGTCGCTCCAGCAGGCCGTTGCGTTCCAGCCGCCGCAGGCACTGCGTAAGCGCCTTTTGAGTCACGCCTTCCAGATGACGCTTGATGCCGTTGAAGCGCATCGGTCCAGCGTCGAGCACCGTCAGCACCATCATCGACCACTTGTCGGCGATCTGGTCGAACAGCAGGCGGCTGGGGCAATCGACGGAGAAATGCTCGCATTCCGGCATCAAGGTATCCCTGGATATACTTGCGCACCATAAGGTGCCTCATTGACGTCAAGTATCCAATATATACCTAAGTGGCTCCCCCAGCAAACCGGAGTTCCTCCGCAATGACCGCAAGTGCCACCGACGTTCTGTTCAAGCCGTTCCGCATCGGCTCGCTGGACCTTCCCAACCGCATCGTCATGGCGCCGATGACCCGGGCCTTCGCCGCCGAGGGTATCCCCGGCGAAGCGCAGGCCGCTTATTACCGCCGCCGGGCCGAAGGTGGTGTCGGCCTGATCCTGTCCGAAGGCACGGTGATCGACCGCCCTGCCTCTCGCAACGATCCGGGGATCCCCTTCTTCCATGGCGAACCCGCGCTGGATGGATGGAAGCAGGTGATCGATGCCGTGCACGGTGCGGGCGGCCGCATGGGGCCGCAATTGTGGCACACCGGCGCGACCAAGAGCTTCATGACCGAATGGGTGCCCGATGCCCCCGTCGAGAGCCCCTCGGGCTATGATGCGCCCGATGTCCCGCGCGGCGAGGCGATGAGCGAGGAAGCCATCGCCGACAGCGTGGCCGCGTTCGCTCGTGCTGCGGCCGATGCAAAGCGGCTTGGCTTCGACGTGGTCGAACTGCACGGTGCGCATGGCTACCTCATCGACCAGTTCTTCTGGTCGGGCAGCAACCTGCGCACCGACCGCTACGGCGGCGCGACCATTCGCGAGCGTTCGCGCTTCGCGGCCGAAGTCGT
>NZ_ALVC01000237.1:0-8324 GCF_000293195.2 Sphingomonas sp. LH128 | reverse complement strand
CCCGCGCGGCGATGGTGCCCGCCGACATGGACTGGTCCGACATCGGCAACTGGCAGGCGCTGCACGAGGCGCTGGAAAGCGATGAGCACGGCAATGCGGTGCGCGGTTCGGGCACGGTCGAGATGGTCGATTGCCGGGGTGTGCTGGTCGACAGCGACGGTCCGCGAGTCTCTGTGATCGGGCTGGAGGACGTGATTGTCGTCGTCGATGGCGATGACATCATGATCACTACGGTTGCCGGCGTGCAGAAGGTGGGCAATCTTTCGGGCGCTAGGAATCAGTGAGTATTCGTCGATGACCAACGCCCGCGCTTCCTCCTCGCTGCCGATCCGACAGGTCGAGAAGCCCTGGGGCCTGGACGTCCTGCCTGCGCCGTTCGAGGCGCCCGAGGGCCAGCGCATCGGCGAAATCTGGTTTGAGCCGCCCGCCGCTCTGCCCGAGCTTCTGGTCAAGTACATCTTCGCCAGCGAGGCGCTGTCGGTGCAGGTCCACCCCTCCGATGCGCAGACGCTGGCCAAGGGCATCGGGCGGCAGGGCAAGGAGGAATGCTGGCTGATCGTCGCTGCCGAGCCGGGCGGCAAGCTGGGCATCGGCTTCGACCGGGAGATCGGCGAGGACGCGATGCGCGCCGCCGCGCTCGACGGGTCGATCGAACACCTGATGACCTGGCACGAGGTCGTGCCGGGCGACTTCTTCTACATCCCGGCCAATACCGTCCATGCCATCGGCGCAGGCGTTAGCCTGATCGAGGTGCAGCAGAACAGCGACATTACCTATCGCCTCTACGACTACGGCCGCCCGCGCGAGCTGCATCTGGAGGACGGGATGGCGGTATCGCACGGCGAGCCCTATTCGCGCGAGAAATGGTTCAAGCACGTGCCGCTGGACGGCTCGCAGGTGCTGGTCGATGGCCCGCTCTTCGTGCTGGACCAGATCGCGGGCGTGCCGTCGCAGGAGATCGCGATGCGCTATCCCGATACACTGCTGGTGATCCCGCGCGAGGGCGCGGTCGAAGTCGCGGGCGAGTTCATCGCGCCCGGCAGCTGTGCGCTGGCGATGAGCGTCGCCGACGTACGATTTGCGGAAAACGGCGTTTGCCTGCTGACGAGGCCCTGTAAAATCGCGTCCTGACGGTGCATGAAGGGGGACATGATCGTCCAGACCATCCAGTTGGCACTGACGCCGGTTTTCGTGCTCGTGGCCATCGGCAATATCCTCAACATCCTCTCGACGCGGCTCGGGCGCGTGGTCGATCGCGCGCGGCTCCTGCAGGAGCGGCACGGCACCACGCAGGGCATGGAGCACGACATCGTCGTTAGCGAACTGCGGCTGGTGAACCGGCGCATGACGCTGATCACCCAGGCGGTGCGCTTCATGGTGCTCTCGGCGCTGGCGATCGGCGTGACGGTGGCGGTGCTGTTCCTGTCCGGCCTTGGCGGGATGGACTGGCATGCGGCGGCGGCGGTGACCTTCCTTGCGGCGATCGTGCTGCTGCTCGTCGCGCTCGTGCTGTTCCTGCGCGAAACGCAAGTGGCGGCCGACGCACTGCGCATCCCCAGCGACTATCTGGAACTTCATCGCCACATCTGAGAATCCGTTTGAAAATTCGTCGCAGGCGAATTTCGCGGCACCGGCCCACGCCCCCACCCGGCCTCCCATCAAGTATACTTCCGTGGGAGGCCGGGTGGGCCAAGTACTTGCAACTGGGGCCGGTGCCGCCAAATTCGCTTCAGCGAATTTGCAGACAGGCTCTCAGAGCCGGGGCAGCGTCACTCCGCGCTGGCCCATGTACTTGCCCGCGCGGTCGGCATAGCTCGTCTCACACGGTTCGTTGCCCTTGAGGAACAGGAACTGGCAGGCGCCCTCGTTGGCGTAGATCTTCGCGGGCAGGGGGGTGGTGTTCGAGAATTCGAGCGTCACGTGGCCTTCCCAGCCCGGTTCCAGCGGCGTGACGTTCACGATGATGCCGCAGCGCGCATAGGTGCTCTTGCCCAGGCATATGACCAGAACGTCGCGCGGGACGCGGAAGTATTCGACCGTGCGGGCCAGCGCGAAGGAGTTGGGCGGGATCACGCAGACGTCGGTGGTACGGTCCACGAAGGAGTTCGCCGCAAAGTCCTTGGGATCGACCACTGCCGAATCGACGTTGGTGAAGATCTTGAACTCCGGCGCGACGCGGGCGTCGTAGCCATAGGAAGACAGGCCGTAGGAAATGCACCCGTCGCGGCGCTGCGCCTCCACGAACGGCTCGATCATGCCGTGTTCCTGGGCCTGCTGGCGGATCCACTTGTCGCTGAGGATAGACATGGCGCGGGTGTTACCCAAGCGGTGCGGGCGGGCAAGAGCCTCGTGCGGGGTTGTCCACGTGGAAAGGCGGGGATAGGCTGAGCCCCGTGACGATGCTTCCCCGCCGCTTCGCCCTGACGCTGGTTTCGCTGGCTGCTCCATTGCTCGCTCTGACCGCGTGCAATCCCGAATCGGATGCAGGCGCCGAGCCGCCGCCTGCCGCGAAGATCGACCCGAGCCCGCAGGCCAAGGCCAAGGCGGCCGAACTGGCGAAACGGGAGGACGCGCAACTCGCCTGGCTGAAGACAACACTCGACAAGCCCGCGCATTCGCAGGTCTATTCTGCCGCGATCGGACAGGCGCGCGGCCGCGCCGAACATTGCCAAGACCAGCACTGCATCAACCGCGCCCTGAAGCGCCGCGAAAGCCGTCTCAACTTTGCCGAGGGCAAGCACGCGCGTATCCCTTTCCTGCCGTTCCCGTCGGGGCAATTCGCGCGGGGAGAAGCGGGCTATTCCGGCCCCGTGCGGATCGTCCCGCTAATCGACGGCAAGGCGATGCTGGTCATCTCGCTGTCCTTCAAGGGTCGCCCGTCCTGCACGCTGGACGGGGTCATGAGCCGCGACGACGACAAGCAGACCTGGACCGTCGCCTCACTGGAAGAAGGACTGCCGATGCTGGTCTTCACCCCCAGCGGCAAGGACGCCTTCCAGCTGTCCTATGCCGAAGCCGGGCACCAGCCGCACACGGATGATTATTGCACGGCGGGCACGAGTATCGACGGACGCTATACTCTGGCGAAATGAAAAGGCTTTAGTCTCCATTTAACACACGGCTGCTAAGCCCCGCCGTATGACCGCACGCATCCTCGTCGTTTTCGGCACGCGCCCGGAAGCCATCAAGCTGTTCCCCGTCGTCCACGCGCTCAAGGCCGATCCCCGGTTCGAGTGCGTGGTCTGCGTCTCCGCGCAACACCGCCAGATGCTCGATCAGGTGCTGGAGATCGCCGGGATCGTGCCTGATCACGACCTCGACGTGATGCAGCCCGACCAGACGCTCGACGCGCTGACGGCGAACCTGCTCACCGGGCTGGGCAAGGTGATGGACGAAGTGAAGCCAACCCGCGTGATCGTGCAGGGCGACACCGCCACCGCCATGTCGGGCGCTCTCGCGGCCTATTACCGCAAGCTGCCGGTCGATCACGTCGAGGCAGGGCTGCGCAGCTACAACATCTACCATCCGTGGCCCGAGGAGGTGAATCGCAAGATCATCGGCGCCATGGCGAGCCTGCACTTCGCGCCCACCACCACCAGCGAGGCTGCCCTGCTGCGCGAGAATGTGGCGGCCGACCGCGTCCACGTCACCGGCAATACCGTGATCGACGCGCTGCATTGGGTCACCGCCGAGATTGAGCGTAATCCCGCTCTCGCGTCAGGCCTCGCCGACCTCGAAACCCGCTTCGCAGGAAAGCGCATCATCGGTGTCACCAGCCACCGCCGCGAGAACTTCGGGGAGGGCATGGAGCAGATCGCGCAGGCCATCCGCGAAATCGCATCGCGCCCCGACACGGCGGTGATCTTCCCCGTCCACCTGAACCCCAACGTGCGCAAGGTGATGAACGAGCGTCTTTCCGGCCTCGACAACGTCGCGCTGATCGAGCCGCTCGACTACCCGCACTTCGCCCGGCTGCTGGCGATCAGCGAGATCATGCTCACCGATTCGGGCGGCGTGCAGGAGGAAGCCCCGGCCCTCGGCAAGCCGGTACTGGTGATGCGTGAGACCACCGAGCGGCCCGAAGGCGTCGAGGCGGGCACCGCGAAACTCGTCGGCACCGATGCGCGCCGGATCGTTACCGAATTATCAACCCTGCTCGACGATAAGACCGCCTACGAGGCCATGGCGCGCGCCCACAATCCATTCGGAGACGGGCAGACCTCGCGCCGCATCCTGGAGCTGCTTGCGAATGAAATCTGATAACAAACCCTTGGTCTGCGTCGTCGGCCTCGGCTACATCGGACTTCCCACCGCCGCCGTGATCGCCCGTTCGGGCAGCAAGGTGCTGGGCCTCGACGTGTCGAAGAAGGTGGTCGACACCATCAATCGCGGCGAGATCCATATCGAGGAAGTCGACCTCGACGGTCTCGTGCAGGGCGTCGTTTCGCGCGGGCTGCTGTCGGCCTCGCTGGAGGTGGAGCCCGCCGACGTCTTCGTGATCGCGGTGCCCACGCCGTTCGAGAAGGACGAGAAGGGCGACCACGCCCCTGACATCTCGTATGTCCTTGCAGCGGGCCGCAAGATCGCGCCGGTGCTCAAGGCGGGCGACGTGGTGATCCTCGAATCGACCTCGCCGGTCGGCACCACCGAGAAAATGCGCGACATGATCGCGCAGATGCGCCCGGACCTGAAAATTCCCGGTCTGACGCGCGAAACCCCGGACATCTCGATCGCCTACTGCCCCGAGCGCGTCCTGCCTGGCCGCATACTCGAGGAACTGACCAACAACGACCGGTCGATCGGCGGCATCACCCCGCGCTGCGCGCGCAAGGCGCTGGCGTTCTACAAGCGCTTCGTGCGCGGCGAATGCGTCACCACCGACGCGCGCGCGGCCGAGATGACCAAGCTGGTCGAGAACGCCTACCGCGACGTCAACATCGCCTTCGCCAACGAACTGTCGATCGTCTCGGACCGCATGGGGCTGGACGTGTGGGAGGTGATCCGCCTCGCCAACCGTCACCCGCGCGTCAACATCCTCTCGCCCGGCCCGGGCGTCGGCGGCCACTGCATCGCGGTGGACCCCTGGTTCATCGTCCACGGCGCGCCCGAGGAAACCCCGCTGATCCGCACCGCCCGCGGCGTCAACGACGGCAAGATGCACCACGTCATCGCCAAGGCCGTAGCCCTGATCGAAGCTCATCCGGACGCACGCATCGCCTGCCTCGGCCTCGCCTTCAAGGCCAACATCGACGACTTCCGCGAGAGTCCGGCCCGCTTCGTCGCCAGCCGCATCGCGCGCAAGTTCGGGGAGCGCGTCTCGATCGTCGAGCCCTATGCCGCCGAACTGCCGATCGAGTTCACCGACACCGGCGTCACCCAGATCGACATCGACGAAGCGCTGGAGACTTGCGAGATCCTGATCGTGCTGGTGGACCACGACGTCTTCCGCGTCGTGCCGCTGGCCGAACGCGCGACCAAGCTGGTCTACGATACGCGCGGCATCTGGGCCGACCAGCCCCGCGTCGTGCGCGAGGAAGCGGCGAAGCTGGCTCTGGCGAGCTGAGGCGGCCCAACCTGCGTCACCCGCGGACGAAACGAAGAAGCCCGGAGTAGCACTACGCTGCCCCGGGCTTCTTCGTTTCGCTGATGGATAAGGCCGATTCGGCGCCACCCGGCAAAATTTGCCTAGTTGTTCCAGAATCTTGCGACCAAACACTTCATCGCATTTCGTCGCTTGTGGACAGTGCGACGAACCGTGCGAGAGGGGCGGTGACCGCCTGCCCCCTTCGCTATCGCAACAAGAGTTGCGCGTTATAACTCCTGTCCATGAAATTCGTTCCCGCACTCGCTCTGGCCGCTGTCGCTCTGTTCACCCAGCCGGCCATGGCCCGTCCGCTCCAGTGCGCACCTTATGCGCGGGAACATTCAGCCATCGATCTGCACGGCAACGCTGCAACGTGGTGGGGTCAGGCCGAAGGCACGTACGCGCGCGGCAAGACCCCGATGACCGGCTCGGTGCTGGTGTTCAAGGCGACCGGCGCGATGCCGGTGGGCCACGTGGCCGTCGTCAGCAAGATCGTCGATGAGCGCCATGTGGTGCTCAACCACGCCAACTGGTCGCGCCCCGGCATGATCGAGAAGTCGGCCATGGCCGAAGACGTCTCGGCCAACGGCGACTGGAGCAGTGTTCGCGTGTGGTACGCCCCGACTCAGTCGCTGGGCCTGCGCACCAGCCCGACCTTCGGCTTCATCTACGCGCCTGGCGCCGCTGCCGCCGATCAGAAGCCCGGCCTGCCCAGCGACACCTTCCAGGCCGCTTTCGCGCAGCTTCCCTCGCAGGGCTGATCTCTATTTATCGCCGCTGTTGCCGTCCCGGACTTGACCCGGGACCGTAGACGCGTGTGCGCCCGATCCTGGGTCAAGCCCGGGACGGTACAGGATGCGAAAGCGGACGCCTCCCCTGCCGAACGCAGGGGGTACTCGGTGGCGGCCCGCTTTCGCAGCCTGATTACTTGCAGACCCTGACCTTCTTGCCGCGCTGCACCTGATAGCGGCAGGTCACCTTCTTCGCGGGCTGCTTCTTGGTAACGCCAGTCTTGCGCACGGTGGTGGTCTTCTTCACCACCGGCCTGGCGGCGGTGTGCGTATCATGCTGCGCCGTCTGCGCACCGGCCACGGACGGTGCGAAAGCGCCCAGCGCAAGGGCGGCGAGGATGGTCATGCTGGTCTTGTTCACGGGTAGTCCCTGTTCTCGGATCGGCCGAATGGGCCAAGGGCGTCGCACCCGCCTTGGGACGGTGAAGACACCTGCGCGCCTGAAGTTCAGGTGAACGGGAGCGGAATTTACAAGAACTTACGTAGCATTACAGGCCGTGCAGGTCGGTCATTTGGCCGGGTCTATAAGCGCCAGCCTGCGGACCGACCGCGCGGTCTGCACCACGAACACGCCGATCAGGATCACGCCCACGCCGCCAACGAACCAGTCGAAAACGGTCATCGCCTCCATGTCGCGCTGCTTGTCGCCGAGGATCAGCATCGCGAACGTCAGGGAGATGAGGATCAGGCGCAGTTCGGTCGGCCCGGCGTTGAGGTACGACAGCCGCAACTCGCCCAGCACCCGCACCGCCAAGAAGGCGTGAATGCACAGCAGCAGGTAGCCGACCATGGCGATCAGCGAGACTTCCAGCCGCACATAGGGGCTCACGCCGATGCCGAGCAGGATCAGGAAAGTCGCGATACCGTCGCAGCTGTGATCGAGGAAATAGCCGTAGCGGGGCCGCTCGATATGGCGAAAGCGGGCGAGGCTGCCGTCCATCGAATCGCCGAACCAGTGCAGCAGGTAACCCGGCATGCACAGCCACAGCCAGTCTTCGTCGAGCAGGCTGGTGGCATATCCGGCGAAGATCAGGACCGCACCGACCATGCCCAGCGCGGTCAGCAGGTCGGGCTTCACCCAGGCCGGCATGCGTGCGCAGAGCCAGTTGAGCAGCCGCCGCTCCCCGATGGCAAGGAAGTTGCCCTGAATACGGACGGGGGGCGCAATACGATTTTCCTGCATGGGCCCTTATTGTGACAAGCGGATGGCTTGGCAAGGTAAACCGCCGCCGTGATGGGCCATTCCGTCGCGTCTGACGGGGTTATTCCCCCATCAAATGCACCGCGATCTCCCGGCAATGCGGTCGGCGCCGGTGTTCGGCCAGATAGATGCCCTGCCAGATGCCCAGCGCCATGCGTCCGTCGATCACCGGGATCTGCAGGTTCACGCCCGTCAGCGTCGCCTTGAGATGCGCAGGCATGTCGTCCGGCCCCTCGTCGTCATGGGCATAGTGCGCACCCTCGGGCGCCAGCCGGTCGAGCCAGGCGGCGATGTCCACCCGCACCTCGCGCGCGGCGTTCTCCTGGATCAGCAGCGAGGCCGAGGTGTGGCGGCACAGCAGCGTCAACAGACCCTCCTCGATGCCGGTCTGCGCCAGCCACTCGGCCATCGCCCGTGTGATTTCGGTGAACCCGCGGCCCGGCGTATCGATGGAAAGGATGGTCGAGGCTTGTCGCATTGCGCCACGGTGCCCGCTTGCGACGCCGCTTTCAACCACGGCGCGAAAGGAAGAGGACATCCATGGACACGCAGTTCTGCAAGGTGGCGACGGACGGCCGCGTCATGACCATCACCATCGACCGCCCCGAGATGCGCAACGCCCTTCACGCCGAGGCGCATTTCGAACTGTCCGAGGTGTTCGACCGCTTCGAAGCCGACCCGGCACTCTGGGTCGCGATCCTGACGGCCTCGGGCGACAAGGCGTTCTCGGCGGGCGCGGACTTGCGCA
>NZ_ALVC01000236.1:0-7128 GCF_000293195.2 Sphingomonas sp. LH128 | reverse complement strand
ATTATCTGGAGTAAAATCATGACCAATCGACGCAATCCCACGCCTCCGGCCGCAATGCTCGACATAAATGTCGACTGCAAAGAATATGTCATCGACTATCTCGAACGCGCCTTTCCGACCCGGCAAATGCGCGTCTTCACCGACGACACCGGGGCCGAGCGCTCGGTGCCGATGGACGACGAGAACGGCAATCCGGTCTATAATCCGCAGGCGCTCGCGGCGCGCGCCAATCTCATCGAGCAGCTTTGCGCGCTACCGCCGATCACCTCCGCGCTCGACGGGCTTCTCAATCATTTCGGCCATGACAATGTCGCCGAGATCACAGGACGCACCAAGCGGCTGATCCAGGCGAGCGACGGGCGCCAGAAGCTCGAGACCCGCTCGACCCGAACCAGCCAGGCCGAGGCCGCCGCCTTCATGGGGGGCCTCAAGCGCATCCTCATCTTCAGCGACGCGGGCGGGACTGGCCGCTCCTATCATGCGAGCCTCGATGCGGTGAACCAGGAGCAGCGGGCCCATCTCCTGCTCGAACCCGGCTGGCGGGCCGACCGGGCGATCCAGGGTCTGGGGCGCACCCATCGCACGCATCAGGCCTGCACGCCCCTGTTCCGGCCGGTAACCACCGACTGCAAGGGCGAGCTGCGCTTCACCAGCACCATCGCCCGGCGCCTCGATACGCTGGGCGCGCTGACACGGGGGCAACGCCAGACCGGAGGACAGAATCTCTTCGACCCCGCCGACAATCTGGAAAGCAGCTACGCCTGCGCGGCGCTGACGAGCTGGTTCCACCTCCTGCATCTCGGCAAGCTCAAGAGCACCACGCTCGCCGAGTTCGAGGAGCGCACCGGCCTCGAGCTCACCGACAAGGACGGCGTGCTGAAGGACGAGCTGCCGCCGATCCAGCGCTGGCTGAACCGCTTGCTTGCGCTCCCGATCGGGTTGCAGAACCGGATCTTCGAGGAGTTTCTCGCTCTTGTCGAAACCCGGGTACAGGCCGCACGCGAAGCGGGGCGGCTCGACGTCGGCGTGGAGACCATGCTCGTCGATACCGCGACGATCATCGACGACACGATCCTGCGCACCGATCCGGTCAGCGGCGCGACCTCCCACCTCCTCACGATCGAGGTGGCGCGTCGCAAGACGCCTGTCTCGCTTGAGCGCATCCTGCGCATCGCTGAAAGTCATCCCCGCCACGCCTTCCTGCGCAATGCCAAGTCCGGCCTGGTCGCACTGCAAGTGAAGGCCCGCGCCCATATGGAAGAGAAGGACGGGACGCCCATCCCTCGCATCGAACTCATGCGCCCGACCCGCAATGATTATATGCGCCTTGCCGATCTTGCCGAAACCGCCTGGTCACCGATCGACGAGGAGACCTTCCGCGCGCTCTGGGCCGCCGAGGCCGAAGCGGCGGCGGCGCAGGTCGATACCGAGACGATCCGGCTCGCGACCGGGCTCCTGCTGCCAATCTGGTCAGCGCTTCCGAGCGACCATCTCGTCGTCAACCGCATCGCCGACCAGAGCGGCCAGTCCTGGCTCGGCCGCATCGTCTTCGATGATCATGTCGTGCAGCTCTACACCAAGCTCGGCCTCGATCGCGCCGAGAACCTGCCGCCCGGCGATATCGTCAAGTCCGCGCTCGGCGGACGTAGCGTCGAACTGACGCAGCCGTTCCCGATGGCGATCAAGCGCGCTGTGGTGAACGGTCTGCCCCGCATCGAACTGGTGGGCGCGCCGCCCGCGCAGCTTGCCTATCTCAAATCGCTTGGCTGCTTCACCGAGATCATCAGCTACCGCACGCGCGTGTTCGTGCCGGTGGAAGGCGCTGCCGACATCCTCGGCCGGCTGCTTAGGCCAGAGGCCCGAGCGGCATAGCCACGATCAGGCTCGCGGCATCCGGCTCGATTTCCAACCCCGCCAGGGGCTGGGTCAGCAGCATGGCCGCGAGCGCCGCCTGGGTCGTCGCCGCGCCAGCCTTGTCGCCCGCCTGTTCGAGCAATTGAACTGCCTTGCGGATCAGGCCGACCGCAAGCGCCCTCTTGTCATGTACCGCGTCCATCGCATCCACTCGTGCTGGTGCCATGGGCCTAGGATAGCATAAGCCCCGCCGCCCGCTACGGGGTGATGTGGCTGGCCGTCCGATCAAAGCGTCGCGAGTGGCCCTTTCTCGATAAAATCCGGCCATGTGCTGCCATAGTCGCGCAGCAGCGCGGACGAGCAGATCACCGTCATGGCGCTTCCCGCCTGCTGGCGCTTGAGGCGGGTGAGACCTGCATAGACCAGTGCGAGCGACCGCTCGCCCGCATTCTCGTCCACATAGATCACCAGGAGCGGCGATTCCCAGCCCTTGAAGCTGTGCAGGGTCGTGGCCTTCACGCGAGCGTCGCCCATGTAGAAGGCCATCTTTTCGCGCCGGCGCTCCTGCATGTCGGGCGCGAAGGTGGCGACGCTGGCAATGTCGCGGTCGGCGAGCGCAGAGACGACCATCGCGCCTACCGAGGCGTCGGCGGCAAGGAAGGTGATATCGGCATTGGCCAGGGCCTTCCCCGTCCGCCGCATCATTCCGACGATCTCTGTGACGCAGGTCTCGATTCTGTGCTGCGACGTGCACTGCACCCAGCGCAGGGACACCGGGAACAGATCGAGCGATGCTTGTGGCGGACTGGGCAACTCAACGCCCTCTTCCGGCAGAAAGCTGGTCACGAAGCTCTGGATCAGCGGCAGGGTGGCGGGCGGCAGGCGATAGCTGACGTCGAGCTGCGCCCAGGCGCCACGAAACCCCGCGCCCGCCATTGCCTCGTTGGTCCAGGCCTGGGCCGTCCCATAGACATCCTGCGTGGCATCTGCCGCAAGGATCATCTCCCCGCCAGGCTTCAGAAACCGTCGCAGCGTATTCCACCAGAGTGGGCGATAGTCCTGCCCTTCATCGACCAGGATCGCGTCGTAGCGCGGGCTGTCCTCCTCGGCCGCGGCCGAAGCGACAAGGCTGGGAAGGGCAGCTTCCATCACCGATGCGCCGTCTCCGCTTTTCCACAGCTCGTCATAGGCCTCGCTCCACCCCACCTCCATGCAGACCTGCTTGCACCAGCTGTGGAAGTTGACGAACACGACATTGCGGTGGCCCCCGCGCACCTTGAGCGCGCGCACGACGAGATCGCGCAGATAGTGCCAGAGGGTGATGTTGAAGGTCGCGACCAGCACCGACTTTCCCTCGTCGGCAAGGCGCGCGGCCCGCGCTGCGAGGACGAGCGACTTGCCCGACCCGGCGGGCCCCTTGATCCGGCGATAGCCGCTCTCGGTTCGGGTCTCGGCTAGCTGCCGCTGGTTTGCGTCCATCTCCAGCGGTCGGCGCTGCGTGACCGAGAAATCAGGTTCCACCAGCCATCCACGCAGGTCGGCCGCGATGTCCTCGCGCATGAGCATCGAGTGCCGGCGCTGCGATTCCGGCATGATCAAATCGATCCGGCCGGCGGCGAGCTCCACCCGACCGCTGACCGGTTGATAGCGCGCCAGAGGATCATTCTCATCGCGCGTCAGGAAGCCGGCGAAGAGGTCGCGCACGCGCCGGCTGTCGGCGAAGGGGAAAATCACGCCCGCCGTCACCGCGGCAAAGCCGGCATTCTGCTTCAGGCGAGAGCAGTAGAGCTTGTAGACCGCATCTCGGTAATGATTGACCTTGGTGACGGGGTTCTGCGCCGCAAGGGAAAAGCTCTTTCCGTCCTTGCGCCCGTGCAGGTCCCGGCCGCCGGCGGGCACGAAATAGTGCATCGCATCGAGGTTCCAGTCCTTTACCTCGAAGACGGCGATTCCCACCGAGCGGTTTAATAAAACGAAGTCGGGGCGCAGGCCGTTGAGATGCGGCTGGCAATAAATCTCCCATTCCGGGTCGAGATGCGCGTCGAAAAACTCGAGGACTACGCGCTCGCCGGGCGTCAAGGGTTGGCGCAGTCGGTCGAGATCCTCCCGTGGAGGAGAAATGATCCGGTTTCTTCTCAACGCGATGCCCCGCCAATTCCCGCAATCCTCCTAGGGAAGAGGTGGAGGGTTTCCAATCCCTCGAGGCCCGGCGAATGGCCTAATCGCTGCTGAGCGGAATAGCCGCGATGAGCGCGGCGCTTTGCGGATCGAGCTCTTCGCCGGGCTGGAGGGGCCGCGCCGCGAGCGCCACATCGAGCGCATGTTGCAGCCGCGCCGCCGTATCCCAGTCCTCGGCCTTTTCCAGAAACACCATCGCCTGCCGCATGAGGCCTATCGCGATGCCCCGGCTGTTCGTGTCTGCCATGCCCATATCCTCGAGCTCCCGGTTGAACCGTGGGAGAGGGGCGATTGGCCTGTCGTCCGAACTCCCGCGCACTGGACGCGGGAGCCGCCGGACCTCGCAACATGTGAACACACATGCGCCGTCACCTTTAACCCGAAGGTCTGGACATGCGCGACGGCAGCCCGGAAACCGATGGTTTTCGAGTTGCTTGTGTTCACGGACTTGCGAGGTCCGGCGCTGCCCTTTGCGCAGCGCATCCCCGCCCTAACAGAGGGGCCGGGAGCGGCCAACCGGTTCCTTTTCCTGACCCGGTTCCCGGCGTCGTTGACAGGTGTCGGCGCCCCGTTCCGCGTGCCTTGGCGATCGCTGTCGCACCATAGGCCGCCGCCCCCGGTCGGACGGCCGAAGCGGCCGAAACGGCCAGCGGCGGGGCCGCTGCAAAGAGAAGGGGGGTCGGAAGGGGTGTCCCGGGATGGTCCGGGCATCAAGGAGACTTCCAGTGATCGACAGCGTCAAACTCAACAAGCTCCGCCTCTCGCCGATCAATGTGCGCAAGGTTTCGGAAGACCGGCTGCGTCTCGACGAACTCACCCCCGACGTCGAGGCCCGCGGCATCCTGCAGAACATGCTGGTGACCCCGGCCAAGCCCAAGGGCACGTTCGAAGTGCTCGACGGGGGACGGCGCTGGCGCGCGCTGATGCGGCTGGTCGAGGCGGGCACGATCGTCGCGGCCGACTATGACGTGCCAGTGCGCGTCATCACGGGCGATATCGCGCATCTGAGCGAAACGTCCTTCGCCGCCACCTATCACCAGCTGCCGCTCACCCCGGCCGAAGAATGCCGCGCCTATGAGCATTTCATCGGCAAGGGCGCCGACATCGACGGGGTCGCCAAACGCTTCGGCAAGACCCGCCGCTTCGTCGAAGGCCGCCTGCGCCTGGCCTCGCTGGCCGAGCCGATCTTCGACGCGCTGGCCTCGGGCGCGATTACGCTCGACATCGCCAAGGCCTATGCCTCGACGGAAAGCCACGACAAGCAGCTCGATGTCTGGAGTACCTACGGCCAGAACAGCTACGTCAACGCCGATTCCATCCGCCGCGTCATCGCCAACGACGCCCTTAAATCCAACGAACCGATCGCGCTCCTGATCGGCGAGGACCGCTATGCGGCCGCCGGCGGCCGGGTCGATCGCGACCTCTTCAGCGAGGGCGGCGACCGCTGGATCGATCCCGAAATCGCCAAGGGCGTCGCTGCCGAGATGATGGAAGCCGAGGCCAAGCGCATCGGCGAGGAATCCGGGCTCGCCTGGATCCGGCCGATCGCGAGCAGCTATGCCTATAACCACGCGCAGGATCTCTACCGCGTCATGCTCGATCCGCCCGAACTGACCGACGAGCAGGCCGCGCGCCTGGAAGCGATCGAGGCGCGGCGCAGCGAGCTCGAAGAGCTGATGCAGGACGAGGCGCTCGACGACGATCAGTTCAAGGCGCTCGACAGCGAGGACGACGCGCTGATGGCCGAGGCCGAAGCCATCGAGAACCGGCTGCCGGTGCTGCCCGACCAGCTCAAGCCGCATGTCGGCGCGTTCCTCCTGCTGACCCCGCAGGGCGAAATGCGCCTCGACACGCAGTTCTTCAGCGAACAGCCCATCCAGCGCATCGATGACGAGGCGCAGGGCGAGGGCGAGGAGGACGATTGCGAGGGCGGCGAAGAGGGCGAGCGCCTGGCAGGCGGTTTCCGCATCGGCGGGACCGACAAGGAGGCGCCCAGCCTGCCCGAGGAAGCCGTGGGTCCGGGCGGCAAGCCGCTCAGCGCCCGGCTCTACGACGAACTCGCCATGCAGCGCCGTGACATTCTGGCGGCCTCGCTCCTCGCCGAACCCGCGCTCGCGCTCGACTATGCCCTCTTCACGATGATCGACGCGCGCAGCCAGTCCACGCGTCATACCGGCTACCACAGCGTCCACTATGGCTCGACGCTGCGGGCCGGAGCACCGCAAGACCCGATCTCGGGTGATATGCCGGTGACCCGGGCGCGGCAGTATCTCGCCGAGGCCCATGACGGACTCGACGCGGCCTGGACGGAACCAGCCGATATCGTGGAGCGGTTCGAGGCCTTCCGCGCGCTCGGCGACGACGCCAAGGCAGCCTGGCTCGCCTACATCGTCGCCGTCTCGCTCGAGGCCAAGGGCGGTTTCAAGGCGGAACAGATCCCGCTGCAGAACCGCCTCGCCTCGATCCTCGAGATCGATGTCGCCGCCTGGTGGCGACCCACCGCGGAGAATTTCTTCGACCGGGTCAACAAGGGCACGATCCTCACCCTGCTCAACGATGTCGGCGGGGGCTCGCTCACCGCGCGCCATGCCACACTCAAGAAGGGCGAGATCGCCGCGAGCTGCGAAAAGCTCTTTGCCGGGGAGTCGATCGTCGAGCCCGACGTCAAGGAGGCGGCGCTCGCCTGGGTCCCCAATGCCATGCGCTTCCTGGATCGCGTGGCGGAACAGGCGGAGGAGCCCCTCGATGCGCTTGGCGACCTGAACGTGGCCCAAAGCGACGGGGCTGATGACAGCGAGACCGACGACGGTGACGCAGTGACCGCCGCGCCGACGGCCTCCGCGCCGGCCGAGGCCGACGAAGACGAACTCGCCGCCGCCGAGGCCTGAGCCTCAAATCCTGTCCGCAAGCGACCACCGGCGTGTCCTCGCGCCGGTGGTCGTCTCGTCTGTGAGGAGTTTTCCACCATGTCCAAGCCTGCACGAACCGGCCGGGATGCCGCGGCCGAAATCAGCGCCATCATCATCGATCGCCTTGAAAAGGGCGTACCGCCCTGGACCCGGCCCTGGCGCACGAGTGGCAGCGGCGGGGGGGCGG
>NZ_ALVC01000235.1:0-5799 GCF_000293195.2 Sphingomonas sp. LH128 | reverse complement strand
TTCGGGAACCCACGATCCGATCTGGCGATCGAGGCGAGTTGGCCAATGAAGCCGCCTCGCTCGCTCTGTTCCAGTATCCAGCGCCCGAAAGGCAAGGATTTCGAACTGGTCTCATAGCCTCCGAGGTCAAGCGGACCATCCATCTTCGATAGTGCAGGCATCGCAGAATCACTCCTTGGTGGAATGACACAATGTTATATGTTCCATATTTGTTCTGCAATCCGGTACGGGCAGGTCATGGTAACGAAACGGTTCGAGACGGTCTTGGACTACTCGAAATGGGGCTATGACATCGCGGTTACGTGTCGCTGTGGACACGAGACGCAGCTGAAGTGCAAGCCTGCGATAGCCGCGAAGTGCAGTGCAGCCCGTCTCCCTCGGCCGCGACACCCGATTTGTATCGGCGTACAGATTTCGTGCCTCTGCCACCCGGAAATCGAGAACATCGTCAGGCAGTATCGCTTCCTCGGACCTGATATGAGTTCATATCGAGGGTAAGGACAGGCAGCCGTCCTCGGTTACTCGCCCCAGCGCCGCGCCAACCCTCGCCTGATCAGGTATTCGCCCGCGTCGCGGTCGTTGACATAGATATTTGCCAGCGTGCGGCCATAGCGGTCCTTCCCGAAGCGCTCGATGGAAACGCGCCCCGTCAGCAGGAACGACTGCAGGGCGTCCCGGCTGGCCGCACCTTTCGCAAAATCGCACCAGGCTGGATTCTTCGAGCCGGCGAGGCGCCGCCGCTGGGCTGGCTCGCACCGAGGCGAGTCCTTCACCTCTGGCGCGTCGATCGACTGGAGGCGCACCTTCTCGCCGGTGCAGAGCCGAATGGTGTCGCCGTCATGCACCGTCGCGATGCAAAGGCCGGAGGCGAGCAGAAGGAACATGGCGATCATGCCCGATCCCATGCACGCCATCGCGTCATCGTGCCAGCCGAGATGGAACCAGCTACGATGACAATCCCGAAGGTTCACCCCTTCATCTGATCCCTGCGGCATTGTGTGGTTGCAGCGATTCCTTGAGAACCGAGAGACCCGGAGGGGCGCCTCGCTGTGCGAGCGCGCTCTCACGTCGCCGACCTTGCAGGCCAGCGCCGCCGAGCCCTGCAAGACAGGTCTCGGCCATCCGGTTTCGATCGCGGGCGCGTGCGGCAGGCATGGCCTACCTGATACAGGCGCGCGCTGCGCGGCGCGGCGTTGGGCGTTGGTCCTTCCCTTCGAGCGGAGGTGGGCTTTCGTCGCCGTCCTGGGCCCGCGCGCGGCCCATGCAAATGCCGGCAGGCCGGCATTCCTCCACGTGCGTTGCGGCCCTTCGGGTGCATGAACCGCTCGTGCGCGGACCCTGTGCGTCTCCTCGCCGCCCCCCCCCGCTCCTGCGGGGGACCAATTCTGGATTGGGGCGGTGTCAGGAGGCAAGGCATGGTTTCCCGTTCCCCGCGCAGCGCTGGCGGCAGGCAGCGCAAGGCATCCCGCTGTGTGTCGCCACAGGCCGAGCGGTCCAATCTCTACGATACGGTCACAGCCAAGATCATCGCCCAGCTTGAGGAAGGGCGGCTGCCGTGGGTGCAGCCTTGGGGCAGGGTGGATGGAGTGCCGGGCTGCCCGGCGCTTCCTCGCAATGCTCTGACCGGGCGGCAGTACTCCGGGATCAACATCCTGCTCCTGTGGGGAGAGGGGATCGCGGGCGGCTATTCCTCGCAGCGCTGGCTGACCTTCCGGCAGGCGCTGGAAGCAGGCGGGCATGTCCGCAAGGGCGAGCAGGGGACCATGGTGGTCTATGCCGATCGCTTCGTGCCCGAGACCGAGAGGGCAAGGGTGGAGGCAGCGGGCGGCGAGGCGCGCGCGGTGCCGTTCCTCAAGCGCTTCACCGTCTTCAATGTCGCGCAGTGCGATGGTCTGCCCGGTGAGATGGCGTACGATCCCGCACCGCTGCCCGAGCGCGAGATCATCCCGCTTGCCGAAGAGGTCATTACCGCGAGCGGCGTGGATTTCCGGATCGGCGGGGACAAGGCATTCTATGCGCCGGGCCCGGACTACGTACAGGTTCCGCCGCAGCCCGCGTTCCACGACCAGATCAATTATTACCGGACCTGCCTGCACGAATTGACGCACGCGGTCGGCCATCCCTCGCGCCTGAACCGCAAGCTGATCAATTCGTTCGGCTCGAAGGACTACGCCCGCGAGGAACTCTGCGCGGAAATGGGTTCGGCTTTCCTGTGCGCTGCGCTCGGCATCGTCCCGACCGTGCGTCATGCCGATTATATCGGCGCATGGCTGGAAGTAGTGCGCGAGGATTCCCGCGCGATCTTCAAGGCGGCCAGTCAGGCCAGCAAGGCCGCCGACTGGCTGCTTGCCCGGCATGCCGCCGCGAGCGCTGGCGGAAACGCGGGCGCAGGTGCGCAATGTGCTGAGAGTGCCGGGGGGAGGGTGCCCGCATGAGCCTGCTCTCCCGCACAGCGTCCCGGATGCTGCTGGCCAATGCCCGCATGAGCGCGCGGCATCCCGCTTTCGATCCCTATCCACTGGTTCGGCTGTTCAATCCGCTCGGGCCCGGCACGTGGCTGGTCAGCGAACTCTATCCGGATGGGGACACTCTGTTCGGTCTCGCCGATCTCGGTTTCGGGTGCCCGGAACTGGGCTGTTTCAGCCTGCGCGAAGTGGCGGGCATCCATCTGCCCTTCGGGATGGGGATCGAGCGCGACCGCATGTTTCGTACCCGCCAGCGTATGTCGCGATGGACCGAAGTCTCGCGCCTGCTCGGATCGATCGGCGCGGCGCAGGCCTACCTCGACCAGATGGAACGCGCCTTCGGTTCCATCCCTGAAATTCCGCTGAAACGCGGATGACGCGGGCGGCCGTTCGCCGCCATCCCAAAAGCCGGTCCGCCCGACCATTCCACCTGAAGGACGGACCGGCCCCTCACTAGGAGTAAGGCTTATGAAACTCGCTTTTGTCCATCTCGACAAGCTTTGTGTGAGCAGGCTCAACATGCGCTATGCCCGCAAGGCCCCCGATGTCTCCGACATCCTGCCCACCGTCAGGGCGCGGGGCGTCCTCCAGCCCATTATCGTGCGGCCCTGCAGCGGAGCCGAGGGCGAAACCGGCCATCACGAAATCCTCGCCGGGGCGCGGCGCTTTCATGCCGCGCAGATCATAGAACAGGAATGCACCGGACAGCCGGGCCACGAGCCCGCGCAACTGCCGTGCGCCATTCTTGAAGACGGCGATGATGCCGACGCCATCGAGGCCTCGCTGATCGAGAACAGCGCCCGGCTCGACCCCGACGAGGTGTCGCGCTGGGAATGCTTCATCCGGCTGGTGAAGGAGGGGCGCAAGCCCGCCGACATCGCCGCGACCTTCGGTCTGCCCGATCTTGCGGTGAAGCGCATCCTCGCGCTCGGCAATCTCCTGCCGCGCATCCGCGACCTCTACCGCCGCGAGGAGATCGACGCAGGCACGGTGCGCCACCTCACCCTCGCCTCCAAGAGCCAGCAGAAGGCATGGCTGGCGCTGCTCGATGATCCCGAAGCCTATGCCCCCAGAGGTTTCAATCTCAAGGGCTGGCTGTTCGCGGGCCAGTCGATCCCGGCCGGGCATGCGCTGTTCGACGTAAGCACCAGCGGCCTCGCGACCGTCGCCGACCTGTTCGGCGAAGACAGCTATTTCGCTGACGCACCCGCGTTCTGGACCGCCCAGAATGCCGCAATCGAGGCGCGGCGCGGTGAATACCTCGAGCAGGGCTGGGCCGATGCGTTGGTGATTGGTCCCGATGCCCATTTCCATGCGTGGGAGCATGAGAAGACACCCAAGCGCAAGGGCGGGCGGGTCTATCTCGATGTGCGCGCCAATGGCGAGGTCATCGCCCACGAAGGCTACCTCAGCCGCAAGGAGGCCGCTCGTCTCGCCAAGGCTGGTAAGAACGCGGAGGGCGACGCCGGTATCAAGGCCGTCCGTCCCGAACTGACCGCCAACATGCAGACCTATATCCACCTGCACCGCCATGCCGCCGTCCGGGCCGAACTGCTTGCCTTTCCGGGCGCCGCGCTGCGCCTCATGGCGGCTCACGCCATCGTCGGCTCGCATCTGTGGCGGGTCACGCCCGAGCCGCAGGCTGCCCGCAGCGATGCCATCGCCGAAAGCATCGCGAACAGTGCCGCCGAAACCGTGTTCGACCGCGCGCGGGTCGATGTGCTCGCCATGCTTGGCTTGCCCACGGAAGAGCCGCATGTGACCGGCGCGGAAAAGCCCAATGGCATGTGCGCCCTGTTCGCACGGCTCCTGCTGCTTCCCGACAGTGCCGTCATGGCCCTCATCGCAGTCGTCATGGGCGAGACGCTGGCAGCGGGGAGCCCGGTCGTCGAGGCGCTGGCGCGCGAGATGGGCGCGGACATGCAGCACTGGTGGAAGGCCGACGATGCCTTCTTCGAGCCGCTGCGCGACCGTGAAGTCCTGCTTGCCATTCTGGGCGAAGTGGGCGGATCGGAAGTCGCGTCCGCCAGCACCTGCGAGAAGGCGAAGACCATCAAGGCGATCATCCGCGATCACCTCGATGGTGCGAACGGACGCGAGCGCTGCGAGAACTGGGTGCCGCGCTGGATGGCGTTTCCGCCTGCCGCGTACACCGCGCGCGGCGGGGTCGAAACCGTCGATGCTCATCGCCGATCCCTGATCGTCGCGGATGATTATGATGTCGACGCCTCCGAAACCGGCTTGGAGCCCGATGACAGGCCCGACGACGGTGACGCGCTGGACGTGATCGCGGCATAGACAGCCGCCCGCTCCATCGGACCGGGGCGGCAAGCGCCGCCCCGGTCTTTGCAAAGGGGAGAAGGGGCGAGGGGTCGTGGAATGTTCGCCGCTGGCGGGCTTCCCTTCCATCGGAAGCCCGCCAGGAAGCACGGCGCCCCGCATCGAGATCGGTTTCGCGGCACGGCCGTCTAGCTGGTCATGTACCGGCAGGGTGTCACTTAAATATTGACACCTGATATGCCGTCACTTAAAAGGGACACTAATGGAGGTAACGCAAACTGCGCTCTTCGCGCAGTGGTTTCACCGTCTACGCGACCCGGAGGCGCAGTCCAGGATCGCGCAGCGGATCGCTCGCATCGAGATCGGCCTGATGGGCGACGTGAAATCGGTGGGAGACGGCGTATCCGAAGCCCGCATCGATTATGGGCCGGGTTACCGGCTCTATTTCACGCGGCGCGGAGATGAGCTGGTTATCCTGCTGGTCGGCGGCGACAAGTCCTCCCAGCAGCGGGATATCGCCAGAGCAAGGCAACTCGCGGCTCAGCTCTGAGACGCACAGCAACTGGCCAGGCCAAGGAGGGCAGCGCCATGACTATCGAACTTACCCGCTTCGATGCGGCCACGTATCTCACTCAGCCGGAAGATCAGGCGCAGCTCCTCGCAGCGGCGGTCGAGTCCGGCGATCCGCACATTGTCGCCAAAGCGATCGGCATTGTCGCGCGCGCCCACGGCATGACCGAGCTCGCCCGCGAAACCGGAATGAAGCGCCAGCAACTCTACCCCAACTTGAACAGTGCTTTCGGAAAAGGCATTTTTGTTCAATGACATGCGCGCGCCGACGCAGGTGTTACCACTACATTTTCGGGGTTGGTTGAGCTTGCAAAAGCTCAGGTTTCCGGCGGCAACTCGCTGATATTGGCCGGCAGCGCGATGCCCGTTGCCTTGAAGACATTGCCCACCTGGCCCGAGACGTGGGTGCGGGTGGTTATGACCTTGCCGTCCTTTTCGATGGTGGCTTCCTGAAGGCGATCGAGATCGTTGAGGAGCGGCTGCC
>NZ_ALVC01000234.1:0-6552 GCF_000293195.2 Sphingomonas sp. LH128 | reverse complement strand
GTGGGCGACGAGGAAGACAGCCACCTGGGCGATTTCATCAGGGACGAGAACGCAGTCATCCCGGTGGACGCGGCGATCCAGGCGAACCTCAAGGAAATGATCACGCGAACGCTGGCATCGCTGACCCCGCGCGAGGAGCGCGTGCTGCGCATGCGCTTCGGCATCGGCATGAACACCGATCACACGCTGGAGGAAGTCGGCCAGCAGTTCTCGGTGACGCGCGAACGCATCCGCCAGATCGAGGCCAAGGCGCTGCGCAAGCTCAAGCACCCGAGCCGGTCGCGCAAGATGCGCTCGTTCCTGGACCAGTAAGAGAAAAGCCCCGCTTCGGCGGGGCTTTTTTTACAGGCTCAATCGCCTTGCCCGCACAGTTGCTCGCGAAACTCCCGCGCCGCGGCGTCGAGCCTTTCCGCGCCGACGTCGAACGCCCAGCGTTCCAGAACCGGCGCCGGAGCAAGGCCCATGGGGACCAGCCTGTGCCGGGTGGCAAGCGCGGCGGCAAGCCCAGCGATCATGTGCGCGGGCGCTCCGGCCGTCCCGTCCGCCGAGAGGCCGCTGTCGCGCATGCCCGGTGCGAAGGCGGCGCTGCGCACGCCGAGCGCCAGCGCGAAAGTGGCCGCCGAGCGCACCGCTTCGCGCAAGTGAAGCGGCGTCCACCCTTGCGGATGGCCCAGCCCGACCACCAGCAGCGCCTTGGCCGCAACCGTTTCGGGCGGCTGGGAAATCAGCAGGCATTCGCCCGGAGCACCGGTGAAATGGCCTTCGCGGCGCAGTTCGAGCAGCCGCCCGCCCAGCGCTGCGTCGAGGTGAGCCAGCCCGCCCGTGGGCGCGCCGGCCGGTTCCTCGCTGAACATCGCCGCGCACGAAAGGTCCACTTGCGCGCCCGCGCCGTCCCACGCCGCCACATCCAGCGTCACGTCGAATGCCGAGCCGACGTTGTGTGCGACGCCCCCGCTCCCGCTCATGCCGCCTCTCCCGCAGGACGGGCGGGGCGGAGAGGAAATGCGGGCCAGAGGGGCCAGTTGAGGATCATCGCGGTCTGCCTTCGTGAAGTTGCATCCCGGTGTTAGCCCGCCACCGAGGTCCGCATCAGACCGATAAGATCGTCGCAACTATTCGAAGAACCCGAAAACCCCGCTTCTGCCTCCGCGTCCGGCCCTCCTATTGCCCGCCGCGCTCGCAGGCGCCTGAGCTGACAACCCGGAAACCTTCGGCGCGCGCCATGCAGGCATTGCTGAAAGTCTGGCGATGGCGACGCTTTTGCGCACAGACCGGCGCATATTCGCGCGTACAGATCGCGGGCTTTTCCGGGCGCGGGCGATGGGGGCGATCCGGTCCCGGCATCGTCTCCAGACACCCTGTGAGAACCAGCACCCCGGCGAGGCTCAATGCGCGCATGACGGTCAGCTTCATGGCAATCCCCTTTCTTCTGTCGGCCCTGCGTCCGGCCTTTTCGGGCCAGCCTATCGGGAGCCGGAACTTGCGCCCCTGAACAAACCCTTGCAAGCATCATGCGGCTGAAACATCCATATGCGCTGCACAATTGCCCGCATGGCTCCATTGGCGATCCGAACGCTGTGCCCACAAGACTCGCAATATTGCAAAGCCGCGACTAAGGGAGCCGCAAACGAATCCCTCGCAGGCAGGAAGCACCTCTCCCATGCGTATCGCGATCGCATCCGACCACGCCGCCGTCGACCTCAAGGCGACTTTGCGCGAATACCTCATCGAGGCCGGCCACGAAGTCGCCGACCTCGGCCCCGAAACCGCCGACCGCGTCGACTACCCCGACTACGGCTACAAGCTGGCCTCGGTCGTCGCCGACGGCACCGTGCAGTTCGGCGTCGCGCTTTGCGGCTCGGGCATCGGCATCTCGATCGCCGTCAACCGCGATCCCGCCTGCCGCTGCGCGCTGGTGGGCGAGCCGCTTTCGGCCGCCCTCGCCCGCGAGCACAACGACGCCAACGTCATCGCCATGGGCGCACGCCTGACCGGCGAGGACATGGCCAAGGCCTGCCTCGACGCTTTCCTCTCCACCGAGTTCGGCGGCGGCCGCCATGCAGGCCGCGTCGAAAAGCTCTCCAATCCGTCCTTCTGAAGGAGCCTAGAACCATGACCGTAGAAACCGCCATCCGTTCACCCGGCTTCTTCACCGACACGATCGCCCAGAGCGACCCCGCCGTCGCCGCCGCGATCGGCCACGAACTGAAGCGCGAACGCAAGCAGATCGAACTGATCGCCTCGGAGAACATCGTCTCCAAGGCCGTGCTCGAGGCGCAGGGCTCGGTGCTGACCAACAAGTACGCCGAGGGTTATCCCGGCAAGCGCTACTACCAGGGCTGCGAGCCGTCGGACGAGGTGGAAACCCTCGCCATCGAGCGCGCCAAGCAGTTGTTCGACTGCGGCTTCGCCAACGTCCAGCCCCACTCGGGCGCGCAGGCCAACGGCGCAGTGCTGCTCGCGACCGTCAAGCCCGGCGACACCATCATGGGCATGAGCCTCGACGCCGGTGGCCACCTCACCCACGGCGCCCGCGCAGCGCTTTCGGGCAAGTGGTTCAAGGCCGTGCAGTATGGCGTGACCAAGGACACCCACCTCATTGACTACGATGAGGTCGAGGCCCTTGCCAAGGAACACCAGCCCAAGCTCATTATCGCGGGCGGCTCGGCCTATCCGCGCGTGATCGACTTCAAGCGCATGCGCGAGATCGCCGATGCCGTGGGCGCCATCTTCCAGGTCGACATGGCGCACTTCGCTGGCCTCGTCGCGGCCGGTCTGCACCCCTCGCCGTTCCCGCATGCGCACATCGCCACCACCACCACGCACAAGACCCTTCGCGGTCCGCGCGGCGGCATGATCCTCACCAACGACGAGGCGCTGGCCAAGAAGATCAACTCGGCGGTGTTCCCCGGCCTTCAGGGTGGCCCGCTGATGCACGTCGTCGCCGCCAAGGCCGTCGCTTTCGGTGAAGCGCTGCGTCCCGAGTTCAAGGACTACGCCGCGCGCGTGATCGAGAACGCACAGGTTCTGGCAGCCACCCTCAAGGATCGCGGCGCCGCGATCGTCTCGGGCGGCACCGACACGCACCTCGCGCTGATCGACCTCTCACCGCTGGGCGTCACCGGCAAGGACGCCGACGAGGCGCTGGAGCGCGCGGGCATCACCTGCAACAAGAACGGCATCCCGTTCGACCCGCTGCCGCCGATGAAGACCAGCGGCATCCGCGTCGGTTCGCCCGCCGGCACGACCCGCGGTTTCGGCCCGGAGGAATTCCGCGAGATCGGCAACATGGTCGCCGACGTTCTCGACGGTCTTGCCAAGTGCGGCGAAGCAGGTGACGCTCAGGTGGAGCAGAACGTTCGCACGCGCGTTGAAGCGCTGTGTGATCGTTTCCCCATCTACGAGGACTAAGTCTATGACCGACCCGCAGCGCCCCCAGAACTCCGGCCACTTCGTCAGCGATGCCCGCGAGGAACTCGCCGGAATGCTCAAGGATGGCATGGCTCATCCTTCGACCAAGCCGGTTCTGATCTGGGGCGCTGCGGGCGCGGTTGCGGGCGCGTTCCTGCCCTTCGTCTCCATCGGCCTCGGGCTGGCGGCGGGCGCAGGCTACAAGTTCTACAAGCGCGTCCGTCCTGAATGAAAGTAACCCACTGAATGCGCTGTCCTTTTTGCGCCCACGACGATTCCCAGGTCAAGGACAGCCGCCCGACCGAGGATGCCACCGCGATCCGTCGCCGCCGCCAGTGTTCAAGCTGCGGCGCCCGCTTCACGACGTTCGAACGCGTGCAGCTGCGCGAGATCGTGGTGGTCAAGAGCAACGATGCGGCCGGGCTCGAACGCCGCGAGCCGTTCGACCGCGCCAAGATCGAGCAGTCTGTCACCCTCGCCTGTCGCAAGCGCGGCATCGACCGCGAGAAGATCGAGCGGCTGGTTTCGGGCGTGCAGCGTCAAGTCGAGAC
This sequence comes from Sphingomonas sp. LH128, assembly GCF_000293195.2. NCBI lineage: Bacteria > Pseudomonadati > Pseudomonadota > Alphaproteobacteria > Sphingomonadales > Sphingomonadaceae > Sphingomonas > Sphingomonas sp. LH128. The sequence continues at coordinate 2,590 of NZ_ALVC01000234.1, read as the reverse complement.
GATCGGCGAGAACGAGGTGCCTTCGCGCGTCATCGGCGAACTGGTGATGGAAGGGCTGCGACAGCTCGACTCGGTCGCCTACATCCGCTTCGCCAGCGTCTACCGTGCCTTCAACGAGGCGAGGGATTTCGAGGAATTTGCAGGGACCGTGCGCGATGTCGGCGTCAATTGAAATGAAACAGCCCGTCATCGTACTGGTGCGCCCGCAGCTGGGCGAGAACATCGGCAAGGCCGCGCGCGCGATGCTCAACTTCGGGCTGACCGAGATGCGCCTCGTCTCCCCGCGCGACGGCTGGCCCAACCCCTCGGCAGGCCCCGCGGCGGCCGGTGCCGACGACGTGCTGGAAAAGGCCGAGGTCTTTGAGACGCTCGCCGAAGCCGTGCACGACTGCGCCAACGTCTACGCCACCACCGTGCGCAAGCGCGGCGTCACCAAGCCGGTCGTCACGTCCGAGGAAGCCGCGCGCGAGGTCTACGCGGCGACGGGCCGCTCGGCCTACGTGTTCGGGCCGGAGCGCTCGGGGCTGGAGACGGACGATGTCGCCCTCGCCCGCGCGATCCTGACGGTGCCGATCAACCCCGAGTTCGCTTCGCTCAACCTGGCGCAGGCGGTGATCCTGTGCGCCTACGAATGGTCGAAGGGCGCCGCATTGGCGCAGCCAACGGTTGAGGAACTGCTCCCCCCTGCCCCCCAGGACGAACTGGAAGGCATGATCCAGCAGTTCGAGAAGGTACTGGAGCCGACCAAGTACTTCTACCCGGAAAGCCGCTCTGCCGCCACGCGCCGGACCTTGCGCAACATGCTCACCAAGCCGGGCTGGAACAGCCTCGAAGTGCGTACCATGCGCGGGGTACTGAGTGCGCTCGGCGGCAACCGACGGCCTAGGAATCCGGAAGAATAGCCTGGATTTCATTTGCGGGTTTATTGCTCCTGCGTAAAATAGCGGCAGCCTACAGTTTCGGGAATTTCTCCAACATGATCCGCATCATTACTGTCACCGCCCTGGCGCTTGCCACGCTGTCGCCCGCGATGGCCAAGGACAAGCAAGGCGAGCCGCTCAATCCCGACAAGAAAATATGCCGTTTCGAAGCACCCACGGGGACCATCATGCGCAAGCGCGTGTGCCATACCGCTGCGGAATGGAGTGCCATTGATTCGGTAGGTGCAAAACAGGCAGGGCAGATGATGGGGCGGGCCAACACCATGGGCAGCCCGCTCGGCACCGGTCAATAATCGCCCCAGACTTGGCTTGACTCCTGCGCCCGACCCTATAAGGGCGGCCCCTCACGTGGCGCCTGCGTCTTCGCAGCACGTCCATTCGGCCCCGCACTCTCGGTGAAGCGGCGGCCGCATCCGGCAGAATAGGCCGGATGGTGCGCTCCGGGAGAAACATGGATCGTGCACCACATCGGCTGCACGGCAAGCAGATTGAAGGACGACATTATGTCGAAGCGTCAAAGCTCGAAGTACAAACTCGACCGCCGCATGGGCGAGAACATCTGGGGCCGTCCCAAGAGCTCGGTCAACCGCCGCAGCTACGGCCCGGGCCAGCACGGCCAGCGTCGCAAGAGCAAGGTTTCGGACTACGGTCTGCAGCTGCGCGCCAAGCAGAAGCTCAAGGGCTACTACGGCGACGTGACCGAGAAGCAGTTCAAGCGCACCTACCAGGAAGCGTCCTCGATGAAGGGCGACACCAGCCAGAATCTGATCGGCCTGCTGGAGCAGCGCCTGGACATGGTCGTGTACCGCGCCAAGTTCGCGCCGACCATCTTCTCGGCCCGCCAGATCGTTTCGCACGGCCACATCCGCGTCAACGGCGTGAAGTGCAACATCGCCTCGCGTCGCGTGAAGGTCGGTGACATCATCACCCTGGGCAACAAGGCCAAGGAAATGGCTCTCGTTCTCGAAGCGCAGAACCTGCCCGAGCGCGAAGTGCCCGACTACGTCGCCCAGGACGGCACCGACAAGGTGACCTTCGTTCGCGTTCCGACGCTCGACGAAGTGCCCTATCCGGTGAAGATGGAACCGAATCTGGTCGTCGAGTTCTACTCGCGCTGATCCGGTTCTCCGGCAACGGAAACAAGAAAAGGCGGTCCTTCGGGGCCGCCTTTTTCTTATGTGTTTCGAACTGTTCAAACGACACGAAAAATTACACGATTTGCAGCACTTGTAAGGGAACTGCCGTCGAGATCGGGCATTAGCCTAGCATCATGACTCGCTACCGTTTCATCACTCCGCACCGCACCGGTAAATGGTACAATGATCTCAGGACAGCGCAGCGCCATGCCTGCGAGATCGGCGCCGGATTTCTCGACGAAATGACCGGCCGCTTCGTCGCCTATGTCGAGACGGTGCTGGAAACCATGCACGGCGAAGACGCACCGGGCATACCCGTCACTGCGTGACCGGGCTTCAGCTTAGCGGACGCTGATCCCCAGTTCGCCGAGAATCTGGCTTGCCTGCATGCGCGAGATGATCGCGCCACGGAACAGGGTAGCATCGACCAGACGCAGGCCACCCAAGTCAGCCCCACGCAGATCGGCGCCGTCGAACCGCGCCCCGGTCAAATCCGCATCGCGCAGGCTGCAG
>NZ_ALVC01000233.1:0-5046 GCF_000293195.2 Sphingomonas sp. LH128 | reverse complement strand
GCCGACGCCGACATGGCGCGGGTGACGGTCGCCGATACCGGCCCGGGCATCGCGGCCGATGTGGCCGACCGGCTGTTTCAGCCGTTCATCACGACGAAACGCACCGGCATGGGTGTAGGCCTGTCGATCTCGCGCACGATCGTCGAGGCCCATGGCGGGCGCATCTGGGCGGAATCTCATGACGGGGGCGGGGCCGTGTTCGGCTTCACGCTGCCCAAGGCGGACAAGGAAGGGCCAGGCGATGGCGAGTGACCCGATCGTTTATGTGATCGATGACGACGATAGCGTCCGGCATTCACTGGAATTTCTCCTTGATGTGGCCGGGATACGGGTGCGCTCCTATGCTTCGGCAGACGCTTTCCTAAAATCATCGCCGCCCCTCGCCGGCGCCTGCCTCGTGACCGACGTGCGCATGCCCGGGATGACCGGCATCGAGCTGGCCGAAAAGCTGCAGCTCGCCGGCGCAGGTGTCCCCGTCATCGTGGTGACCGGCCATGCCGACGTCCCGCTGGCGATCCAGGCGATGAAAGCCGGCGTGGCGGACTTCATCGAGAAGCCGTTCGATGACGAGGTCATGCTGAGCGCGATCCGCAGCGCGCTGGCGCGCACCGCGGGAGATGCCGCCTCCGCCGCGGAAAGGCAGGCCATCCTCGACCGCATCGCCATGCTCAGCCCCCGCGAGCGCGAGGTCATGGACGGCCTCGTCGCCGGCCAGGCGAACAAGGCGATCGCCTATGACCTGGAGATCAGCGCGAGGACGGTCGAGGTCTACCGCGCCAATGTCATGATGAAAATGCAGGCAAAGACCTTGTCCGACCTCGTCCGGATGGTCACGATCGCGCGGCTATCCTGAGAGGCACCAAGGAGCGTCCTTGATAATCGGCGGAAGGGCTCGCCCGGCCCTCCGCGACCGTCGGACAAGAGAAGGGCCGATCTCAACCAGACAGCCCCTCACCCGTCACATCACATCGGTTCAATGCTGCGGGCGCCAGATCCGGCACGGACGCCGTTGCGCTCGATGAACTGGAGCGCCGTCTGCGCGACCTCTTCCCAGCCGGGCTCGTTGCAGATGAAGTGGCTCCGGCCAGGAAAGGACACGAACTCCGCAACGCTCCCCTCATCCTTATAGGCCCTGTGGTTTTTCTCGGTCAGATGCGCCGGGATGATCTCGTCCTCCTCACCGCCGATCAGCAGCAAGGGCGCGTGCGGCGCGCCGAGATCGATCCGGCCATCCTCGCCCATACAGTCGCGCAGGATATTGCGGCTGTCATGCGTCGCCGTCGCTTCGAACGCGCGCGCTGCCTCCTCTTCGCTCAAACTGTTGGCGAAAGCGCCGTGGAAGGTCTTGGCATCCATGTAGATGGGTTCGTCACCCTTCAACGGGTTGGCGATGATCGCGCTGTTCTTGAGAAAGCCCCAGTCGAAGTCGACCATGGCATTGGGCGCGACGGAATCGATCGCCACCCCGGCTGACAGCAATCCCCGGCTCAACAGGATCTGGGTAATGAGACCGCCCACCGAATGGCCGATCATCACCGGGCGGCCGAGCCCACGCACCGTAACCTCGATAGATGCGATGACATCCTTGAGGCGAAGTTCGCCCAGACCCGGCGGCGGATTATCGCGCAGCGAGCGCGGATCACCTTCATGCAGCGGCCAGGCCGGGGCGTGGCAATTGTATCCCTTGTCGCTGAACATATGGATCCAGTTTTCCCAGCTTTTGGGGTTCTGGAACATGCCGTGGACGAAGACGATGTCGGTCATGCGATAATCTCCTGCTGATCTGCGCCTTCCCGGTGCGCGACCGTTCAGGATGGGTTCCTCGAATGCCTCGAGACCCAAGGACGAGAACGCGCGACCATGATTGGCGTTGCCCGGGATGACTTCTCGCGATGACGGCGCCTCGCCGCGTCGTCGTGCCGGTCGCTTCCTCCATCCTGTGCCGGCGCCTGGGCTCCTAATGTCTCGGTCCGTCGCCAAGGCGAAGAACCGATCCGCACCGGGCGAGTTCTCTTGTGAGAAGGAGATGTCCATGAGCGATACCCAGGGGATGATTGACGAAGATGCGCTTCCGGGTCACGAGAGCGGTCTCGATCCAAAGCCAGAGTGGCAACCGCGCTACAAGGGTTCCGATCGCCTCGCGGGCAAGGTCGCGATCATCACCGGTGCTGACAGCGGGATCGGCCGGGCGGTGGCGGCGCTCTATGCCCGGGAGGGCGCCGACATCGCGATCGCCTATCTGTGCGAAGATGACGATGCGGCCGAGACGAAGCGCATCGTTGAGGCCGAAGGGCGCAAGGCGATCACCATTCGGGGTGATATCGGAGAGAAGGACACTTCGGAGCGGATCGTCGCCGAGACGCTCAGCGCGTTCGGCAAGATCGACATCCTGGTCAACAATGCCGGCGAGCAGCATCCCGACAAGGACATCACCGACATTACCGAGGAACAGCTGCGTCGCACGTTCCAGACCAACATCTTCGGGATGTTTTTCCTCGTCCAGGCGGCGCGGCCGCATCTCAAGCAAGGCGCTGCCATCATCAACTGCACCTCGGTCACCATGTACCAGGGTTCAAAGGAATTGCTCGACTACAGTTCAACCAAGGGCGCCATCACCGCCTTTACCCGCTCGCTGTCCGAGAACCTCGTCGGCGACGGCATTCGCGTCAATGCAGTGGCGCCGGGGCCGATCTGGACCCCGCTCAACCCCTGCGGCGGCGCCAGCCCGGAGAAGCTCGACCATTTTGGCGAGAACACCCCGATGGGCCGGCCCGGACAGCCCAACGAGGTCGCCCCCGCCTTCCTTTTCCTCGCCTGCGAGGACTCCAGCTACATGTCGGGGCAAGTCCTGCATCCCAACGGCGGCACGATCGTGAACGGCTAAGGCAAACGCTGGAACCGAACTCAAGCGGTTTCAGGATAGACACGTGCCCCATGCGCCCAAGGCCTAGAGTATGACGATTTCGCCTGCTCGAAGGCTGCGCGCGCCAGGCACAGCTGGCGAGACTTTTGGGGCCATTGCGTGACGGTCTCGCCAACAGCCGGCGTTCCCCTGGCGCGATACGTCACCCGCGCGCGCTGCCAGCCGCCGTCACGCCCGTCCGCTCTCTTCCCTGACCTGCGCGGGCGGGTCCGGCTTTGTTTTCTCGGCGAGCAAGTTCACCTGGGTCGGGTAAGCAAAGCTGATGTCGTTATCGCGAAAGCGCGACAGTATCGCCGCAGTCACCCGGTCTCGTGCATCGGGCGGGAAGTCTGCTTCTTTGGACTCGAACTCGACGTCGTAGCTGATGCCGCTTGAGACGAAGCCGTTCACCCCTCCATGTATGAGGGTGTAGCCTTCGCTTTCGACCGCATCCCTTAGCAGACCCGGTATTTTGAGGATGACTTCCGGCGCCGCCGCGTAGCCAATCACAAACTCGAATTTGAAACGGTTGCGCAGGCGCCGGGTCGTGTTGAGGATTTCGAAGTCCAGCAGCTTCTTGTTCGCGATAATCCGCTCTTCGCCAGGCCCGCCCCGAATCCGCGTCGACTTGAGACCGATCGATTCAACTGTCCCCGAGCCGGCGCCCTTGTCATAGGAAATGGAATCGCCAATGCGAAACGGGCGGTCGAAAAGGATGGCGAGCGCTGCGAACAAGTCGGCGAAAATGCCTTGTGCCGCGAGGCCAATCGCGATGCCGCCAATCCCAAGGCCCGTTACCAGCCCGGTGACGTTCACCCCCAGATTGCTCAGCACCACCACGAGCGCGATCGCGAAGAGGGAGATCGTCACAAGGAGCCGTATGATGCCAAGGGCGCTCATGAGTGCCCGACTGTTATGCTCCTGGTCGCGCATGCGATGCTCGATCGCTCCGAAGACGACTTCTCGGGCCCATAGCGCGCCCTGGAATACCGCGGAGATCGTGAACAATGTGGCGATCGTGGTAGTCAGCCAGGCCGGTGCGTCGGCGTATCCCACTACGAGCCGCGCGGCGACAAGGATCATGAAGATCTGCCCGGTACGCCCGAAGGCTCGCCCCAGGATACTGTACCAGCTCGCCGCGCCTTCGCCCCGCTGACACAGTTTAACGCTCCATCCGCGCACAAGGTTGAGCAGCAGATAGATCGCCGCGCCTGCGGCGGTGGCGATCGCGATCTCAAGCCAGTTGGCCCCGATCCAAAGCGTGGCCTCGTCGATCATCCTGTCAAAACTGAAACGTGGATTCATCTGACAAATACGTCCGCTCGTTGCTGACGCTGTCCGAAATCGCGAAAGAGTGTGGGGGGTTCCCGCTGGATTTGCTCTGTACGCTCACCGTGCGTCAGGCTGCCGGAGCAGAGCGGATGCTCTTCCGCGCCGGCATCGGAATTCCCAGTCCAGCCCATCGCCGCCGGTGGCGGGCCGATTATGATCGTCGAGGCTCGCTCTTGCCGCCGCTTTGGCGCACTTCGACCGCCTCATCGAAACGAACCTGGCCGATCGTCGCGCCATTCCCGTCGCGCACCACGATGCGGTGATCGAGGATGAGATGGCCGTGCTCGCGGATGGATTCTACAGCCAGGTTCTGCGCCTCGGCGCGTGCGCGCTTCAGCGCCGCCTCGCTGTCGGCAAGTTCGATGCCGCTTTCATCCTCGGTCGTTTCGTCATTGTAGATGTCGAAAAAGTAGAGCGGCATGGTCGGGTATGTCCTGCATCGGGCCGAGAACTTGCGGAGCATCTGTCATCCGCCTTTGTCCGTGCAACGCCGTGTCAAACGCGGGCGTTCCCTGAGCATCACGTCACGGGCCAGTCCTCCTCGAACCGCGCCACCGTGAGCCGTTAATCAAGAGACCGCCGAAACGACATTACTTCCAACCGAGGGGAAATTTGCCGCAGCGGGAAAGCCGGTGCGCACCGCGCACCAGCCTCTCGTTCGCTCGTCAGCGGCGGGTCGCGGGTATCTTGGTTCCGACCGTCTTGGGGACGCCCGCGGGCAGGACGCCCGACTTCGGCGGCTTCTCGGCCTGGCGGTAGCGGCCCACAAGCGAGCCCTTGGCGATGACGTGGCCCTGCGCGGCGGCAAGCAC
>NZ_ALVC01000232.1:0-11091 GCF_000293195.2 Sphingomonas sp. LH128 | reverse complement strand
GCCCCAAAGCTGACGTAGCGCTTTGCCCACCCCTGCCCCCTCCCGCAAGCGGGAGGGGAATGAGAGCGCACCGCTTTGCCCTCCCGCTTGCGGGAGGGCCGGGAGGCTTGAGAGCGAAGCGAACTAGCCGGGACGGGGTGGGCCAGCGCAACGTCCGCTCCTCCCCCCTTTTGCCGTCATTCAAACACCATCGTCATCCCAGCGAAGGCTGGGACCGTTATGACCATGTTGCACCCTTTCAGCAGACCCTTTCCAGCTTCATCCCGGCCTCGCCGAGAGGTTGCGACATGACGAGAGCGGTCCCAGCCTTCGCTGGGATGACGATCTGATTTTCGATCGACCGTTCCCCAACCAAAACAGACCTCCAACTCCGCTCAGCCTGAGCTTGTCGAAGGCCCCGAGGCCTGGCGCCACGCTTCCCATGCTTCGACAGCCTCGGCATGAGCGGCATAAGGCCGGCCAGCTCCCGCCTGCATACAAACGAAAACGGCCTCCCGGTTTCCCGGAAGGCCGCTCTCGGTGAAGCCTTGGCGCCTTACTGGCAGGCCCCGCTCACTGGCAGGCCAGGCACTCGTCGTAGTCGGTCGAGCCGCCGCTGGCAGCCAGTTCGAACTTGGGCAGTTCGCTGGTGTTGTCGGCTTCTACGCCGCCCGCGAAACCGGCGCGCTGCACCGACTTCGAGCGCAGGTAGTAAAGCGACTTGATGCCCTTTTCCCACGCCTGGAAGTGGAGCATCATCAGATCCCACTTGTCGACGTCGGCCGGGATGAACAGGTTCAGCGACTGCGCCTGGTCGATGTAAGGCGTACGGTCAGCCGCGAATTCGAGCAGCCAGCGCTGGTCGATCTCGAAGCTGGTCTTGTAGACCGCCTTCTCGTCGGCCGAGAGGAAGTCGAGGTGCTGGACCGAGCCGTTCTGCTCGAGGATCGAATTCCACACGTTGTTGGAATCCTTGGACTTCGAGGCCAGCAGCTTCTGCAGGTAGGGGTTCTTCACCACGAAGCTGCCCGAGAGCGTCTTGTGGGTGTAGATGTTCGCCGGGATCGGCTCGATGCAGGCCGAGGTGCCGCCGCAGATGATCGAGATCGACGCGGTCGGCGCGATCGCCATCTTGCAGCTGAAACGCTCCATCACGCCCTGGTCGGCGGCGTCGAGGCACGGTCCGCGCTCCTTGGCGAGCATCATCGAGGCTTCGTTGGCCTTGGCGTTGATGTGCTGGAACATCTGCAGGTTCAGCGCCTTGGCCATCGCGCTTTCGAAGCCGATGCCCTTCTTCTGCAGGTACGAGTGGAAGCCCATCACGCCCATGCCGACCGAACGCTCGCGCTCCGCCGAGTAGCGGGCGCGGGCCATTTCGTCCGGCGCGCGGTCGATGTAATCCTGCAGGACGTTGTCGAGGAAGCGCAGCACGTCCTCGATGAAGCGCTTGTCACCCTTCCACTCTTCCCAAGTCTCGATGTTGAGCGAGGAAAGGCAGCACACCGCTGTACGGTCGTTACCGAGGTGGTCACGGCCGGTGGGCAGAGTGATTTCCGAGCACAGGTTCGAGGTCGAGACCTTGAGGCCGAGATCGCGGTGATGCTTGGGCATCATGCGGTTAACGGTGTCGGAGAACACGAGGTAGGGCTCGCCGGTGGCAAGGCGCACTTCGACCAGCTTCTGGAACAGCGAGCGGGCGTGGACCTTGCCGCGCACCGAGCCGTCCTTGGGGCTGCGCAGGGCGAAGTCGGTGCCGTCGCGCACGGCTTCCATGAACTCGTCGGTCAGCAGCACGCCGTGGTGCAGGTTGAGCGCCTTGCGGTTGAAGTCGCCGGAGGTCTTGCGGATCTCCAGGAACTCCTCGATCTCGGGGTGCGAGACGTCGAGGTAGCAGGCGGCCGAACCGCGGCGCAGCGAGCCCTGCGAAATCGCGAGGGTCAGCGAATCCATCACGCGCACGAAGGGGATGATGCCGCTGGTCTTGCCATTCAGGCCGACCGGCTCGCCGATGCCGCGCACGTTGCCCCAGTAAGTGCCGATGCCGCCACCGCGCGAGGCGAGCCAGACGTTCTCGTTCCAGGTGGCGACGATGCCTTCAAGGCTGTCCTCGACCGAGTTGAGGTAGCACGAGATCGGCAACCCGCGCCCGGTGCCGCCGTTCGACAGCACGGGGGTGGCGGGCATGAACCACAGGCGCGAGATGTAGTCGTAGAGACGCTGTGCGTGCTCCTGGTCGTCCGCATAGGCATCGGCCACGCGGGCGAAGAGGTCCTGATACTTCTCGCCGGGAAGCAGGTAGCGGTCGTCGAGCGTTTCCTTGCCGAAGTCGGTCAGGAGCGCATCGCGCGACGCATCGGTGACGATGGTGAAGCGGCGATCGTGGATCGTCTTGGAATCGACGGCCTTCTTCTTCGTCTTCGGCGCCTCGACCACCAGATCGGCGGCCAAAGTATCGGTCTTGTCCATGGCCACGGCCGAGGCTTCCTTTTTCATCGCCGCTTCGGAGACATGCCCGGCAAGGAGCGACTCCATATCGACTTGCGCGGGATCCGCGTAGCTCACATCCGAATCAGACACGTGTCCGTCGCTTCCATTCCTGAAGTCCACTGGTGCGCCCCCAATGTATCGTCAAAACCTGTCATCGAACCGCCACGGGGGCGATCCAAACTGCTTTCGGCGGCCGAGCAGGCCGGCACCGAATCGAAGGGCGCTCAAGAACGTCCCATCTATCAGAACCAGCACAAAAAGAGAACGACATTCCCTGCCAGACCACCGGCGCGCCAGTTCGAGAAGTCTGGTCCCAAGTTCCCTGAAGGGCTCCGCACGGGCCTTTCGGCTTATGCGCTGTATCCCTAGGTATTGAGGCCTCTCGATCGGCGCGACACAACCTATAGTGCCCTTTCCAGCGAGAGGTTCAAGAGGGGGGCTGCAAACGGCATCGGTCCATGCATTCGTCACAGGGCCGTCACCTCCCTGCCGCGACGCGCCGAATTTCCGTTGTCTTCCAGAAGCGCAACCCTTTGAATCGCCCCTCGCCTCCTAAATTTTTCCACATAAATCACCGGTGAGACGAATCGGGCGTGCGACGAACCGAGGCGGTCAAGATCCGGCGCGACGCTTTTCCCCGGCAGACCCATCGGCTTTCGTCGAGATGCGTGCGCCGCTTGACGAGGACCTGCAACCACTGGCCTCCTCGCCGCTTATCAGCGTGAATGCGAAAGCGCTGCGGCGCGAAGGGGAGTCATACGGTAAATGTTCAACATCATCGGCGCCATCATCAGCGGCCTCGTCATTGGCGCGCTGGCCCGGTTCTTCTATCCGGGTGCAGTGCCCATGGGCTGGATCGCGACGATCCTGCTGGGCGTCGGCGGCTCACTGCTGGCGGGGCTGGTGACCAGCCGCGGGCGCGGCGATTTCAGCCGCGCCGGATGCCTGGCCTCGGTGATCGGCGCGATCGTGCTGATCTTCCTCGGGCGGGTGCTGCATATCGGGTAAAGGTACGGCCCACCCCGTCCGGCTAGGCAGCAAGCTGCCAAGCCTACCGGCCCCTCCCGCAAGCGGGAGGGCTATTACCTTGCTCCCCTCCCGCTTGCGGGAGGGGCCGGGGGTGGGACTTTTTTCCTTCTTTACGGAACCAGCACGGTATCCAGCGGCTGCGCATCCGCCGCCGGATAATCCAGCGTGTAGTGCAGCCCCCGGCTCTCGTGTCGCTTGAGAGCGGATTCGACGATCAGTTCCGCACTCTGCAGCAGGTTGCGCAATTCGATCAGGTCGGTCGAGACGCGGAAGTGGCGGTAGTATTCCTCGGTCTCGCCATTGAGCATCTGGATGCGGTGCATGGCGCGCTCCAGCCGCTTGGTGGTGCGCACGATGCCGACGTAGTTCCACATGAAGCGGCGGATCTCGGTCCAGTTCTGCTTGATGACGACTTCCTCGTCGGAATCGGTCACGCGGCTTTCGTCCCAGGCGCGCACTTGCGGCGGCGCCTCGAAGCTGTCCCACTTCGCGAGGATGTCGGCAGCCGCCGCCTCGCCGAAGACGAAGCATTCGAGCAGCGAGTTGGACGCAAGGCGGTTCGCCCCGTGCAGCCCGCTCTCGGTGCACTCGCCGGCCGCATAGAGCCCCGGCAGGTCGGTGCGGCCGTCGAGGTCCACAAGGATGCCGCCGCAGGTATAGTGCTGTGCGGGCACGACCGGGATCGGCTCCTTCGTCATGTCGATGCCGAGGCCCATCAGCTTCTCGTAGATGTTCGGGAAGTGCGCCTTCACGAAATCCTCGGGCTGGTGGCTGATGTCGAGGTGGACGTAATCCAGGCCGAAGCGCTTGATCTCGGAGTCGATGGCGCGCGCCACGACGTCGCGCGGGGCCAGTTCCAGCCGTTCAGGATCGTAGAAGGTCATGAAGCGCTTGCCGGTGCGCGGGTTGATCAGGTGCCCGCCCTCGCCGCGCACCGCCTCGGTGATGAGGAAGTTCTTGACCTCAAGATTGTAGAGGCAGGTCGGGTGGAACTGCATCATCTCCATGTTGGAGACGCGCGCGCCCGCGCGCCAGGCCATGGCGATGCCGTCTCCGGTGGCGCCGCGCGGGGCGGTGCTGAACTGGTAGACGCGGCCCGCGCCGCCCGTCGCCAGCACGGTGGCGCGGGCAGTGAAGGCCTCGACCCGGCCGCTCGCCTCGTTCAGCGCATAGACGCCCCAGACGCGGCCCGAGCCGGAATAGCGCTGCTCGTGGCGTCCGGTGATCAGGTCGATGCACGAATAGCCGGGGAGCAGGGTGATGTTGGGGTGCGCCTCGGCGGCCTGCAGCAGCGCCTGCTGCACCGCCCAACCGGTGGCGTCGGCAACGTGGACGATGCGCCGATGCGAATGGCCGCCCTCACGCGTGAGGTGCAGCGCCTCTCCGTCCGTGTTGAACGGCACGCCCAGTTCGATCAGCCGCTCGATCGCATGGGGTGCCCGCTCGATGACGAACTCCACCGTCTCGCGCCGGTTGAGGCCAGCGCCTGCGACCATGGTGTCGCGGACATGCTCCTCGAAAGTATCGCCGGCATCGAGCACGGCGGCGATGCCGCCCTGCGCCCAGGCCGTCGAACCGCCGGTCAGCGTGCCTTTGGCCAATACCGCGACCTTGACCTTGTCGGCTACCGCTAACGCAGCCGTAAGTCCGGCCGCACCGGAACCGATCACAAGGACGTCGAATGCGCCGGCGGCGCTGGATGGCGTTTCCATGACGCCGCTCCTAGCGCCCGTTGCACGGGGATCGCAATAGTTTGCGCGCGCCGCCACTTGCATGTTGCGGTGCGGTATCGTTCTTATATAAGATAGACCAAGTCATTACAAACACGGTTAACTTACGGCGATTTTGCTTCTTGCCAAGCACGTTGATTAGTCTAGTCAGCTTTCGCTTCTCATTGAGGAACCTATCTCGTGGCGATCTCGATTCCGCTTTGCTTTGCCAATAGGCATGAACCGGTGCGCAACGATGTGAAATGGGATGGCCTCAATTATACCGGCACCTGTAAAAATTGCGGAAAGACTATTCGCCGACAGAAGCACAAGGTCTGGAAACTTGACGACAGCGAAGCAGCCGACAAGTAAGTAAGAATCCTTAGCTTTACGAAATGCCCCTCATCCTCCTGAATATTATTAAGGAAAAAAGGGGATACAGGCCTTTGCTTGGCCCCGGCCGCCTCAATGTAAAATTTTGTTAATCGCGCACGTAAAGGCGCCCCCGGGCGAGGCCCGGGAAATATGAGACAGCTGCATCATATTTGAAAACGGCGACGAGTCGTTTCGCTCGTGCGCCGAGTCGCCGGTTATACTCAGGCTGCCGAACGCACCGCGCTGGTCAGGCTGACGAACACGTCTTCGAGGTCCGCTTCGCGAGTCGTCACGTCGACGATCGCGAAACCCTGCGCCTGCAGGGCCGACATGATCTCGCCCGCATTGGCGCGATCCTTGTCGTACGTGATCTCCAGAACCCGCTCGCCGGTCTTCACGCACTTGATGAAGCCGGGGTGGCTGGGCAGTTCGGTAACGTCGCGGTCCAGCGTCAGGACGATGATCTTCTCACGCGCCATGCCGACCAGTTCGCGGGTCGGCTTGTTGGTGATCAGTTCGCCGTGGTTGATGATCGCGATGCGGTCGCACAGTTCCTCGGCTTCCTCGAGGTAGTGCGTGGTCAACACGATCGTCGCGCCTTCCTTGTTGAGTTCGCCCACCAGTTCCCAGAGCTGGCGGCGCAGCTCGACATCGACGCCCGCCGTCGGCTCGTCGAGCACCAGCACGGGCGGGCGATGGACCAGCGCCTTGGCGATCAGCAGGCGGCGTTTCATGCCGCCCGACAGCGTGCGGGCATAGGCATCGCGCTTGTCGGCAAGGTGGACCGCGCGCAGCAGGTCTTCCGAGCGGCGCAGCGCCTTGGTGATGCCATAGAGCCCCGCCTGGATCTCCAGCACCTCGAACGGCGTGAAGAACGGGTCGAAGACGATCTCCTGCGGGACGATGCCGATCGCGCGCTTGGCGTTGCGCTGGTCGCGGTCGATGTCGAAGCCCCAGATGTCCACCGAGCCCGAGGTCTTCATGACCATGCCCGCCAAGATGTTGATCAACGTCGACTTGCCCGCACCGTTGGGGCCGAGGAGGCCGAAGATGCCGCCCTCCGGCACATCGAACGAGACCCCCTTCAATGCCAGCTTGCCCTCGCCGCCTCCGGCCGGGGCATAGCGCTTGACGAGGTCACGGATGGCGATTGCGGGCGTGGAAGTGCTCATGGCCGTGCATGTGGGCCATGATCGCCACGACGTAAAGACTGCAGGTGCCGCGTTGACGCTTCCTTGGCGCACGATATGATCCACAATATATCACTACGAGTCGCTAATCGAGCGACCGATACTGGAGAGCACCCATGGCAACCGAAGCAGCCCCTATCGAGAAGGATTACTTCACCGATCATTCGGTGCTGCTCGATCCTTACGACTACTTCGAGACCATCCGCGCCCACGGCCCCGTCCACCAGATGCAGAGCCGCGACGTGATCGTGGTGACCGGCTTTGCCGAGGCGCTGGAAGTGCTGCTCAACAAGCGCGATTTTTCATCATGGCTGAACCCCGATCCGCTGGTGCTGCTGCCTTTCGCAGTGGAGGACGACGACATCTCCGCTCTGCTCGCTGCGACGCCAAGCGGGCAGATGGAACTGATGGTCTCCTACGACGGCGACAAGCACATCGCCGCCCGCTCGCTGCTCAACCCGCTGTTCGTGCCCTCGCGCCTCAAGGCCAACGAGGCGTTTATGCGCGCCTATGCCGACGACATGGTGCGCGAGGCCGTCGCGGCGGGCGGGTGCGAACTGGTGGGCTCCATCGCCACGCCCTTCGTCACCATGGTCATCGCCGACCTGCTGGGCGTCCCCGCGCAGGACCGCGAGGCATTCCGCAAGATCATCGACGATGCCCCGCCGCCCGGCAACATGGATACGCCCGACGCGCAGAGCATCCATCCGCTGATGGTGATGGCCGGCTATTTCGCGCGCTACATCTCCGAACGCCGCGCCCGGCCGCAGGACGACGTCATGACCGAGATGGCCCTGGCAACATACCCGGACGGATCGACGCCCGATGCGATGGAGGTGGTGAAATCGACGATGTTCCTCTTCGCCGCCGGGCAGGACACGAGCGCCAAGCTGATCGGCAATGCCCTGCGCCGCCTGTGCGAGGACCCGCCGATGCAGCAGGCCCTGCGCGATGACCGCACATTGATCGGCCCGTTCCTGGAAGAAGTGCTGCGTCTTGAAGGCTCGACCAAGGCCACTTTCCGCATCGCCGCGCGGGCCACGAAGATCGGCGACATGGACATCCCCGCAGGCAAGCGCGTGGTCGTCTCGCTGTCCGCCGCCAACCGCGACCCGCGCCGCTGGGAAGAACCTGCCGCGTTTCGCCTCGGCCGCCCGAGGATCAAGGAGCACCTCGCCTTCGGCCGCGGGGCGCATACCTGCGCCGGGGCTCCGCTGGCGCGGGCCGAGGTGGCGGTACTGCTCGACCGGTTCCTCGAACACACCGCCGCCATCACGCTCGACGAGGCACAGCACGGACCCGCCGGTGCGCGGCGGATGGAATACGAGCCGAGCTACATCATCCGGGGACTCGCCAACCTGCATCTGCGCTTCGAGGCAGCGTAGCCGCCCTGCCCCCTGCATCGCGACGACTTTACCTCGAAACGACGAACAAGGGTCCAATCCGAGGTAGTGAACGACACGGCCTCTCTCCCGATCTGTTGTCGGAAGGAAGGCTAAATCCTGCGCCCGGTCAGGGCAAAGCGCTCAGACGGTTTTTGCCGCCACGGCCGATGCGCACTTCTCGGTGGTCTGCTTCGAACCGCCGCCAAGGAACGATACGGCAAGGAAACCGGCGATGATCAGTACCACGAAGCCCACCGTCACCTTGCCCAGGTGCTTGTCGATCACCGCCTTGATCGGCGCACCGAACAGGCGGAACAGCACGCCCACGATCATGAAGCTGATCGAGCGCGATATGATCGAGGCGCCCACGAACACCAGCAGGTTCATGCCGATGAACCCCGCCGTGATCGTCAGCAGCTTGAACGGGATCGGCGTCGCGCCCTTCACGATGATGATCTCGGCCCCGTAATCGCGCAAGTAGCACGCTGCCTTGGGGAAGCTCTCCGACAAGTGCAGCGCCCGCAGCAGCGCCTCGCCGAAGGCGGCATAAGCGAAGTGCCCGATCGCATAGCCGAGCAGGCCGCCCGCCACCGAGGCGATCGTGGCGATCGCGGCGAAGCGAATCGCTTTCTTCGGCTCGGCCAGGCACATCAGGCCCAGCAGCGGATGCGGCGGCACGGGGAAGAAACTCGCCTCCATGAAGGCAAAGGCGGCCAGCCACCAGCCCGCGTGGCGGTGCGAGGCCTTGGCCATGGTCCATTCGTAGAGGCCGCGCAGCATTCAGGATTCCCCCGTTCAGATCGCGCCCTGATTAGTGGCCGCGCTGCACTGCGGCAAGCAGGAAGAAAAAACCAATTTGGTTATTTTAGCTTGACGCAGGTGCACCAAATAGGTACATAACAGGAACACCGAAACGATGCCGAGTCGCCTCCCACGACCGGCCTGCCTCTCCAGTACAGGATCCCCCCATGGTCGAGACGAAGCAGGCTTCGCCCGGCGCCTTGCCGCGCCGTTCGCGAACCAAGATCAGCGCCGCATTGCAGGAACTGGAAAAGGGCGGGGTCAACCAGCACTGGCGCAAGTATTTCCTCGCCGCGCTGGCCGAAACCTCGAACGTCACCGCTGCGGCCGCCACCGCCGGAGTCCACCCCAGCCGCGCCTACAAGGCCCGCAGGGTGGAGCCGGAATTCGCCCGCAAGTGGCAGACCGCGCTGCTCGAAGGCTACCAGAACCTGGAGCTGGAAGTGCTTCACCGCCTGCGCTTCGGCGAGGCCAAGGACGGTACGGTCAAGTTCGACAACCCCAATGCCCTGCGCCTCCTCGGCCTCCACCGCGAGAACGTGGCGCGCGAACGGGCCATGCGCGACAACGAAGACCTCACCGTCGTGCGCGCCGCCATCGATGCCAAGCTGGAACAGTTGCGCCGCCAGGTCGTCGCCCGCCGCGAAACCGAAATGAAGGACGGCGCAAATGGCTGACCATGCCGCCCCCGACACAGACTGGCTGCGCGACGCGACCGGGGCCGAGATCGAAGGCCATCTCGACGCCCTCGAACCCGAAGAACGCCGCGAATGGAACTGGCACTGGCGCCTCTGGGCACGCCCCGAGCAGCTTGCTCCCATCGGAGACTGGCGCACATGGCTGGTCATGGCCGGGCGTGGTTTCGGCAAGACCCGCTGCGGCGCCGAATGGACCGCCGCCATCGCCGAGGCCGAACCCACCGCGCGCATCGCCCTCGTCGCCGCCAACCTCGCCGAAGCCCGCGCCGTCATGGTCGAGGGCGAGAGCGGCCTTCTCAACGTCGGCGCGCCGTGGCGGCGACCGGCGTTCGAGCCCTCGCTGCGCCGCCTGACATGGCCCAACGGCGCGCAGGCCATGCTCTACTCCGCCGCCGAACCCGAATCGCTGCGCGGCCCGCAGCACAGCCACGCCTGGTGCGACGAGATCGCCAAATGGGACAACGCCTCCGCCCGCGCGACGAACGCATGGGACAACCTGATGATGGGCCTGCGCCTCGGCACCGACCCGCGCGTGATGGCCACCACCACCCCGCGCGCGGTGCCGTTGGTAACACGGCTGATGGCCGCCGAGCGCGTCGCCGTGACGCAGGGCAGCACCTTCGACAACGCGGCGAATCTGCCGACGCAGTTCCTCGACGCGATGCGCGATACTTATAGCGGCAGCCTCCTCGGCAGGCAGGAACTCGACGGCGAACTCATCGCCGATGTGGAAGGCGCGCTATGGTCGCGCGCCTTGCTGGAAACCTGCCGCGAAGACGCCTCGCCCGAACTGGTGCGTGTGGTCGTGGCCGTCGATCCCCCCGCCTCCGCCGAGGGCGACGCCTGCGGCATCGTCGTCGCCGGGCTTGCGGCAGACGGCATCGCCCACGTCCTCGCCGACGCCTCGGTCGAGAAAGCCGGGCCGGAACGCTGGGCACGCACCGTGGCCGCCACCGCGCAAGCCTGGAACGCCGACCGCGTCGTCGCCGAAGCCAATCAGGGCGGCGCGATGGTCGCCTCGGTGCTGCGCGCGGCGCAAGTGTCGCTGCCGCTCAGGCTGGTCCACGCCAGCCGGGGCAAGGCCGCAAGGGCGGAACCGGTCGCGGCCTTGTACGAAGCGGGCCGGGTGCGCCACGCCGGGACTTTCGCGGCGCTGGAAGACCAGATGTGCGGGCTGCTCGCGGGTGGCGGCTATCAGGGACCGGGGCGCTCTCCCGACCGGGCCGACGCTCTGGTCTGGGCCTTGAGCGAGCTGATGCTCGGGAAAACGGTCGATCCTAAAGTGCGAATTGCCTGAAGAACGGAAAGTCACAAGCAGGGGAGCATAGCCCCCCTGCACCCCCAATACCGTCGAGGTCACGCGCGCAGCTTCCTCTCGCGCCCACCGTGAGCCGGGAGACAAATAGCCTGCGGCGCCATGTGGGGCTGAGGCGGCTGC
>NZ_ALVC01000231.1:0-12155 GCF_000293195.2 Sphingomonas sp. LH128 | reverse complement strand
CGCCTGCTTGATCGCGCTCATCGTCGCCAGTTCGTCGGGCGTGCGCGTGCGCGAGAGCACCTTGCGCTTCTTGAGGCCGATGCCGTGCTCCGCTGAAACCGAGCCTCCCAAGTCGGAGACGACGCCGTAGACGAAGGCCTCGACGGCTTCGACCGTCTCCGCCGTCGCACCCGGCACGTCGGCGATGAGGTGGATGTTCCCGTCACCGAGGTGGCCGTAGACCAGCGCCAGCGAGCCGGGATGGCGCGCCTCCAGGCCTTGGGTGATGCGGCTCGCAGCTTCGGCCAGGTCGCTGACCGCGAAGCTGATGTCGAAGGCGATCATGTTGGGAATGAGGCGCGGGAATTCACCCGGCGCATCGCGCACCGCCCAGAAATCCAGCGCGGCGCGTTCTGACATCGCGACCGCCGCGTCCTCCAGCACTTCCTCTTCGAACATGCGGGCGAGGAAGGCCTCGAACTGCTCGCCCTGCGCCTCTGGATCGGCGCCGTCCGTTTCCAGCAGGACATAGAAGCCGTGGCTCCCCGCCAAAGGACGGCGCAGTTCGGGGAAGTTGCCCAGCACATAGTCGTAGTAGCTCGGCCACATCACCTCGAACGCCGATACCCCGCCGGCGAGTTCGGACTGCGCACGCCGCAGCAGCGTGGTGACGGCCTTGAAGTCGTCCAGTCCGCACCACGCGGTTGAAACCCCCAACGGGCGAGGACGCAGACGCAGGACTACGCGGGTGATGATACCCAGCGTGCCCTCGCTGCCGATCAGCAGGTTCTTGAGATCGTAGCCGCTGTTGTTCTTGAGCATCTTGTGCAGGCCGCTGATCACGCGGCCATCGGCGAGCACCGCCTCGACGCCGAGCACGAGGTCGCGGGTCATGCCGTACTTGATCACGCGGTTGCCGCCCGCATTGGTCGCCAGCACGCCGCCGATGGTGCAGCTTCCCCGCGCGCCGAGGTCGAGCGGGAAGAAGTAGCCCGCCGCCAGCGCGGCTTCCTGAACGCTCTGCAGCACGCAGCCTGCCTGGACGGTCATCGTCGCCGAGACCGCATCGACCTCCTCGATCGCCTTCATGCGCTCCAGGCTGACGGCGATCTCGCCATCGAGCGCGCTGGCACCGCCGGCAAGGCCCGTAAGTCCGCCCTGCACGGTCACCGGCTGCCCGGCGGCGTGGCAGATCGCCATGGCCTGCGAGAGTTCTTCGGTCGAGCGGGGGCGGATCAGGGCGAGGACATCGCCCGAGGGAATACCGCTCCAGTCGGCGAAGCGGCGCCCGTCTGCTTCTTGTGCGAGCGTGACGATGTCGGGGCCAAGTGCGGCGAGCAGGCGCTCGACGACGTCGGTGGTGGTGGTGGTGGAAAGGGCGGTGGTGTCAGTCATGGGCGGGTGCTCGCGTCAGGAACGAAAGAACTATCGCGGCGAGCAGCATGGTCGCGGCGAAGACGTACATCGGGATATCGAAGGCGCCGGTGGCAGTCTTGATCCAGCCGACGAGATAGGGCGAAAGGAAGCCGGGAATGTTGCCCAGCGCCGAAATCAGCGCGATAGCGGCGGCGGCAGCGGTGCCGGTGAACATCGCCGTCGGCAGGTTCCAGAACACCGGCAGCGAACCCATCGTACCCGCCATCGCCAGCGAGCAGCACAGCATCGCCAGCGGCATGCTGACGAGCGCCGCCGGGCTCACGGCCCAGCCGAAAGCCGAGACCAGCGCCAATGCGATCAACAGCGGGCCGACGTTGCGCAAGCTCGACACCCGCGAAGCGAGGGTGAGCATGGTGGCCGCCCCGACCAGCCAGGGGATGGTGCTGAGCACGCCGATCATCAGCGGGCTGGCGATGCCGGCGCTCTGGATGATGGTGGGCAGCCAGAACACGAAGCCGAAGAACGAAGTGCCGTAGCAGCCGTAGACGAGGCTGAGCGCGAGGACCCGGCCGTTGGTCATGACCGAGGACAGCGGGGCATGGCCAGTTGCGGGGCCAGCTGCGGGGCCATCCTGCGCGACGATGGCGGCCAGGCGGTCGCGCTCTGCGGGGGTGAGCCACAGCGCGCTGGCAGGTCCGGCGTCGAGGCGCTTCATGCAGGCGATGCCCAGCAGCACTGCCGGCGTACCTTCGATGATGAACAGCCATTGCCAGCCGGGCAGTCCGCCGAAATCATGCAGCGTCTCCAGGATCAGGCCGGAGACCGGTCCGACGACGACGCCCGCCACCGCGATCGCGGTCATGAAGATCGCCGTCATGCGGGTGCGCCGCGCGGCCGGGAACCACAAGGTGAGATAGAAGATCACACCCGGGAAGAACCCGGCCTCGGCCACGCCGATCAGGAAGCGCAAGATGTAGAAGCTGGCGGGCGTGCGCACGAACAGCATCGCGATCGACAGCAGGCCCCAGGTGATCATGATCCGCCCCAGCCACATCGGCGCGCCGAATTTTCTCAGCGCGATGTTGCTGGGCACTTCGAACAGCACGTAGCCGATGAAGAACGTGCCCGCGCCGATGCCGTAGACCAGCTCGCTGAACCCCAGGTCCTTGAGCATGGTGAGCTTGGCGAAGCCGACGTTCATGCGGTCCACCTGGGCGATCAGGTAGCAGACGAACAGAAACGGCAGCAGGCGGCGCGCGACCTTGGCGAACAGGGCGGCGTCGCCATCCCCCGCCAAAGTGGACGCTGGGGCGGGCATATCCATGGGTGTGGCTCGTTCCATCTCGTAAAACTGTCACCGATTAAAGGCGTCTGGGGTCATGGAAGCGAGGGTCCGGCCGGTCATGGCCGACCGGACCCTCGCGGCTGGGAGCTTAGAACTTGAAGCGGACGCCCACCTTGCCGGCGCGGCCGATCGCATCGTAATATGCGAAGTTGGTAGCGCCCACGCCGTAGACGGGAACCAGCGGCGGGTCCTTGTCCAGCAGGTTGTTGATCACCGCGAAGATTTCCACGTTGCCCAGGTCGCTGTCCAGCAGCTTGTACTGTGCCGAGAGGTTCACGTAGAGCCGGCTCGGCACGGAATTGTCGTTGATATCGACGCCTTCGACATAGGTGTTGTCGTACTTGCTGGCGCTGATGAAGCGGCCCTGCAACTGCATCCCGAAGCGACCGACATCGTAACCCAGGTTGGTGTTGACGATCCAGCTCGGCACGCTGGCGACGGTGTTCACCACCTGCCCGTCGAGGCGAGTGGTGACGCGGCCGTCGCTGGTGGTCGACTTGATCGTGTAGGTCGCGAAGGCGCGCAGGCTAATGGTGCCGGGCAGCGAGGAAATCTCGTCCAGCGGCTGGCGGTAGCTGAACTCGACATCCACGCCCCGGTTCTTCAGGCTGGCGACGTTGATGTACTTGTTCGTCACCGAGGTCACCACGTCGCTGCTATTGCGCACGATCTGGCTGCACAGCACGGTTTCGCCCGTCTGGCAGCGATCGAGGATCGACTGGAAAGCCAGCGTCGAGATCGCATCGTTGATCTTGATGTCGAAGTAATCGACCGCAAGGCGCAGGTGCGTGCCCGGCGTCAGGACGATGCCGGCGGTCAGCGTATCGGCCTTCTCCGGCTTGAGCGCTGTGTTGCCCGACGTGATCGTGGGCATGAAGTAGCTGCCGCCGGTCTTGGGATCGCGCAGCGTGTTCTGGCCGAACACCGAGGTGCTGAACAGTTCGGTGATGTTGGGCGCGCGGATATCACGCGAGCGCGTGGCGCGAAGGCGCAGGAAGTCGTTCACGGCCCAATCGAGGCCCGCCTTCCACGTCGCGACGCTGCCCGAGGTGCTGTAGTCGGTGTAACGCACGGCGCCGGTCACATCGAGGCGCTGGGCGAAAGCCCAGTCCTTGATCAGCGGCACGTTGACTTCGCCGTAGAATTCCTTGGCGTTGTACGATCCGTGCAGCGGCTTGGGGTTGGCATAGTCCCACAGCGAGGCCTGGGACGCCGTATCGGAATCGGCGTTCACCTGCTCCTTGCGGTACTCGGCACCCAGCGCCACCTGGAGCGGCCCGGCGGGCAGTTCCAGAACCTTGCCCTGGATGTTGAAGGCGGCGGCGTTCTGCACGGTCTTCTGGCGCAGCCAGGCGGTGCCGGTGAAGTAGTCGGTCGAGGCCGGATTGAAATTGCCGACGCCGAACGGGTTGAACGCCAGGCAGGACGTGCCCGGGTTGGTCAGCGCAATGCGGCATACGGCCTTGCCGGTCGCCGGGTCGATCACCGAATCGAGCGCCTGGCTGAACAGGGCGGACTGGCGCAGGCCGTGGATTTGCGATTCGTACTTGGTCTCGCCGTATTCGTACGAGGCTTCATAGGTCCAGTCGGAGCCGATCTTGCCTTCGGCACCCAGGACGGTGCGGAAAGTGCGGGTGGATAGTTCGGTCGTGACCTGACCGATATCGCCGCTCCAGCGCCCGAAGCTGACCGACGACAGGTTGTTCGCCACCATCGCATCGCGGACCGCCTGAGGCAGGAAGGCGTTGTCGACCGCGATCTTCAGGTTGCCGTAGTTGTAGGCGTTGGCGCTCTGGCCGTTCACCTGGCTGTCCGAATAGGACACGTCGGCGAACAGGCGTAGTGAATCGGTGGCGTCGAAGGCCACCCGGCCGTAGCCGATCTTGCGCTCCATCTTCGGCAGCAGGTCGAAGCCACGGTAGAAGTAGCTGGCGCCGTCGCCCCCGATCATCAGCTGGCTGCCGGCCAGTTGGCCAACGGTGAAAGGCGTGGGCGTGCCGTCGGCGGCGAACTGCACGAGGCGCGAATCGCTGGTGCCGGTGAGCGAGCCCCAGGTCAGGCCCGAAGTGATCAGGCCGCCGTCGGTCTGGCGCGAATCGTGGACGTTGTTGGTGATCACGCGGGTCGGCGTGCCGTTGCCCGGAGTCGGGTTTACGACGAGGCCGGGCTGGCGGCGGCCCCAGTCGCGGGTGAACTGGTCGCCCGCACCTTCGTTGTCGTAGTATTCGCCGGCGGCCATGATGTGCAGGCGATCGTCGAGCAGCGAGCCGCCGACGAGCAGCGCGGCGCGGTATTCGTTGGCGTCGTTCTTCTGCGACTGACCGTACTGGATATCGCCCTGGATCCCCGTGAAGTCCTTCTTCAGGATCAGGTTGACCACGCCGGCCACGGCATCCGACCCGTAGCTGGCCGAAGCGCCGCCGGTCACCACTTCCGTGCGATCGATCAGGATCGAGGGAATATTGTTGAGATCGACCTGGCCGGTGCCGGCGGACGGCACGAAGCGCTTGCCATCGACCAGCAGCAACGTGCGTGAACTGCCCAGGCCGCGCAGATCGACGAAGTTGGAGCCCGCGATCTGCGAGCGGTTCGACGATCCCTGCGGCGTCTGCGCCGGGCGGAACGAAGGCAGTTCGTTGAGCGCATCGGCGACGTTCGATTGGCCGCGCTGGTTCATATAGTCGGCGCCGAGCACGGTGACCGGAGTGGGTGCGCTGGAGCCGTCGCGGGCGATGCGCGAGCCGGTGACGACGATGTCGCCAGCGGGCGCCTCGGCGATCTCGGGGTTCGGCGCGGACGCTTCCTGCGCCAGCGCAGGTGTGGCTGCGGCCAGTGTGAGTGCAAGAGCGCTGGCTCCGAGCCAGCGGTTATGTGCGATCCCTGTATGCATTGGAAACTTCCCTCATCGTTTCGAATACTGATTGGCATAACAGAATATGGATTTGGGTGGCCGTCAAGGGCGTATTTCGCAATTATTTCGCCGAAAACACCAAAATTGAGCATTTTTGCATGGACAAGCCGCTTATGAACCGTATTCTGTTTTTCACTTGCTAGGCAGCGTGTCTTGAAAGAGAATACCGATATGACAGTGCATCAGCTCGATCGTGGGGCGCGCGGAACGCCCGCTTACATGGAGGTGCTCGCCCGCATTCAGCGCGGCGACGTGGGGCCGGGGGACAAGCTGGTCGATACCGCGCTGGCCACGGAACTGGGCGTGTCGCGTATGCCCGTGCGCGAGGCGCTGCTGCGGCTGGTCCATGAAGGATACCTCGTCGGCACCACGCGCGGCTTCATGCTGCCTGAATTGTCCCAGAAGGACATCGCCGACATCTTCGAGATCCGTAAGATGCTCGAACCGCGCGCTGCGGCGGCTGCCGCATACAATCTTGACGCGCAGGCCGTGGCCGATCTCGAAGCGGCCTATCGCATGGCCTGCGACGCGGTGGAGCAGGATGAGCCGCTCGCCCTGATGCAGGCCAACACGCGCTTTCGTCAGGCTTGGCTCAACGCCGTGCCTAACCCCCGCCTGGCCGCGACGATCGGCCGCTTCGTCGACCACGTCCAGACCGTGCGGATCGGCACGCTCCACGACAAGGAAACGCAGATGGTGGTGATCGCGCTGCTGACCGACCTGCTGGAAGGCTTCCGCGTCCGCAATTCCATCGCCGTCTACGATTCGATGACCCGCTTCGTCGATGTCGCGCAGGGGCGCTTCTTCGCACTGATGGAGAAGACGCGGGCCGATTTCGACAACAAGGACATTGTCTCGGGCGGAGCTCTCTGAATTCGCCTCCAGCCGGACCCCATTCAAGCCGGATCTATTCAAGGATGTACATGACCACCCTCAATCCAGTGCTCGGCAATGCGAGCGACATGCGCGCGGCTCTCAAGGGCGGGGGCATGATCACATCGTGGTTCGCGATGGGTTCGGTGCCGCTGATCGAGATCGGCGCGATGGACTATTTCGACGCTGCCATCATCGATCTCCAGCATGGCCTGTGGGATCGCATGACCTCGCACCTCGCCGTGAGCGTGCTGGGCCCCAAGCCGGCGATCATGCGGGTGGCTGCCAACACCATGCCGGCGATCGGCGAAGCGCTCGACAGCGGCGCCGAGGGCGTGTTGGTGCCGTTGGTCGAAACGGCCGAGCAGGCCCGCGCAGCGGTGGCTGCAGCCACGTTCCCGAAGGACGGCATCCGTTCGGGCGGCGGCGTGCGCCCGCTTGCGGAAGGCTTCACCCGCTATCACAAGCGCAGCATCAATCCGCTGATCGGGGTGATGATCGAGACTTCCGCCGGCGTCGACAATGCGGCCGAGATCGCGGCGGTCGACGGGGTCGATTTCGTCTTCATCGGGACCGGCGACCTGGCGCTGTCGCTCGGCTGCTTCCCGCAGATCGACGAGCGCCACGAGCAGGCATGCCAGAGCGTATTCGAAGCCTGCAAGCGTGCCGGTACGCCGTGCGGTATCTTCACCACCACTGCCGAAGCCGCCGCAGCGCGGATCGAACAGGGCTACGCCATGACCGTAGCCGCGAACGACGTCGACATTCTCCTGCACGGGTTCGCGCAGGCCGGTCAGGCCGCGCGCAAGGTCGCCGCGCACGCCTGACCGGGAAGGCCCGACGCTCCGGCGTCGGGCTTATATAGTTCAATGCTGAAATAAAACGGGGGCGGAGCTCAAGGTGCCAGCGCGAGGCAAGGCGCGCATTCATCTCTTGGACAAATGGGGGGAAACATCATGCTTTCCAAATTGCATCTGAGGTACGACGTTCTGAGCTGCACGGCCAGTTTCGCTGCGTTGTCGGTCGCTCTGGCCAGTCCTGCGACGGCGCAGGTTGCAGTGCCGGTGGGGGCACAGTCCGCTGCAACCGATGCCGAAAGCCCGGCGCCTGCCGGCGATATCGTCGTAACCGGCACCCGCATCGCCCGCGATGGTGCATCTTCTCCCACGCCGCTCACCGTACTGGGCGGCGACTACCTCGCTGCCCGGGCGACCAGCAATGTCGCCGATGCGCTCAATGAACTGCCTTCGTTCCGCGCCACCACCTCGTCGGCCAGCACCAGCTCCACCGCGACGCAGGCCGGTACGAACTTCCTCGATCTGCGCGGCCTTGGAAGCAACCGCACGCTGCTGCTCGTCGACGGCAAGCGCCACGTGTCCACCGCGATCACCGGCCAGGTCGATATCAACATGATCCCGACGCTTCTGATCGACCGGGTGGAGGTCGTCACCGGCGGCGCTTCGGCGGTCTATGGTTCGGATGCGGTCGCGGGCGTGGTCAACCTCATCTACAAGAAGAACTTCACGGGTCTGGAAGGCGATGCGCAGTACGATGTGGCGCAAGTGGGCGATGCGCAAGGCTATCGCTTCGCGCTGCATGGCGGCACCGCCTTCCTGGAGGACCGTCTTCACGTCTCCGGCGCGGTCGAGGTGTTCCACAACGACGGTATCGGCAGCATGTATACGCGTGACTGGGGGCGGCGCGAATACGGCATCCTGACCAATCCCGCGCGCGCCACCAATGGCCTGCCGGTGCGCATCATCTCGGACCATGTCCGCACTTCGACGATGACGCCTTACGGTCTCGTCACCTCGGGTCTGACCTACGGCGACCTGACCGGCACCACCGACGTCCGCCGGATCCAGTTCGCGGCCGATGGGACCCCGGTGCCCTTCAATCAGGGCACGCTGGCCGGTTCGCAGTATATGATCGGCGGCGACGGCGCTGGCCAGGGCTTCCTCAGCGACTTCTCGCTCGCACCGCGCATCTCGCGCCAGTTGGCCAGCGGCGACATCCACTATGACGCTGGCGACGGGCTGGAGTTCGGCACCGCGTTCTACTACGCCCGTTCGCGCGCGTCGGGACAGGCGATCGCGCCATTCGACTTCGGCACGCTGACGATCCAGCGCGACAATGCATACCTGCCCGCGGCGCTTACGGCGGCGATGGACGCCAAGGGCCTGACCAAGCTCGCCTTCGGGCGCCTGTCGCTCGACGTCGGGCCGAACACGTCCGACAACACCACACAAACCTACCGCTCGGTCACCGACGCCAAGGGCCGCATCGGCGCCTGGAAGTGGGACGCCTACTATCAGTACGGCAAGACCGACTATGTCGGCCGCTTCAACGGCGTGCGCAACAATGCACGCTACCTGGCCGCCATAGATTCGGTCATCGACCCCGCCACCGGCAAGGCGGTGTGCCGATCGACCCTGACGGCGCCGGGCAACGGCTGCATCGCCTACAACCCGTTCGGCGATACCAATTCGACCGCCGCCAAGGAATACGTGACGGGCGACCAGTACTATCACCTCGTCACCCAGCAGCACGTCGCGGCGGTGAACTTCACCGGCCCCGTCGCGGAACTGTGGGCCGGCCCGCTGGCCGCATCGCTCGGCGCCGAATACCGCCACGAACAAGCTAGCGCCACCGCCGATGCTGCTTCGATCGCCGGCGCCTATGCGGCCGGCAACTACAAGCCGATCGACGGTCGCTACAGCGTCAGGGAGGCGTACCTCGAAATGGAGCTGCCGGTCGTGCGCGACCTGCCGTTTGCCAAGGCGATCGACCTCAACGGCGCGGTCCGCTACGCCGACTATTCGACCAGTGGCGGCTACGTGACCTGGAAGCTGGGCGGCACCTGGGATATCGGGTCGGGCCTGATGGTGCGCGCCACCCGATCGCGAGACATTCGCGCGCCCAACATCTCCGAACTCTACGCCTCGTCCGTTACACGCATCACCAGCGTGACCGACCCGCAGAACGGCAATGCCTCGATCTTCATTCCCACGCTGACCTCGGGCAGCACCGCGCTCAAGCCGGAGAAAGCCAACACCTTCACCGCCGGCGTCACTTACGCGCCGACCTGGATCAATGGCGTCCAGCTTTCGGTCGACTACTACGACATCAAGATAAACGACGCCATCACCAGCCTGACGGCGCAGAACATCGTCGATCGCTGCTATGCCGGCGACCAGAGCCTGTGCGGCCTGGTGGTTCGTTCGGGTGGTACGATCTCGCAGATCAACATCAACCAGATCAACCTCGCCTCGTTCGCCACCGCCGGCGTCGATTTCGAGCTGTCGTATTCGACCGATCTGCTGGGCGGCCGGTTCTCCTGGCGCAACCTGCTGACGTACGTGGACAAGTTCGAACAGAGCAATGGCGCGGTCGTCACCAACCTTGCCAACCAGTTCAACGGCGCGGGCGTAGCGCGCTGGACCGGCAACTCGACCATCGCCTACCAGCACGGCCGCGTCGGTGGCTCGCTGGTCGGGCGCTTCGTGGGGGCGGGCAAGTACGACAACCTCTTCGTCGAGGGCGTCGATATCAACGACAATACCGTGTCCTCGCGGTTCTACCTCAGCCTCAACTTGCGCTACGACCTGACGGATGACGGTTCGGTGCAGATCTACGGCGTCGTCAACAACCTGCTGGACACCGATCCCTCGATCGCGCCGCAGACGACGACGGTAACCAATGTTGCCTACTTCGACGAAGTGGGCCGCGCCTTCCGGGTCGGCGCGAAGTTCAAGTTCTGACCTGACGGGGGCGCCGTGCCGCGGCAGGCGCGGTGCCCCACCGGACGAGACAACAAGGAGTGAAGGCAGGCATGTTTGGCAACGGATCTCTGCGCAAGGCACTCGCGC
The DNA here is from genome assembly GCF_000293195.2 of Sphingomonas sp. LH128. Taxonomy (NCBI): domain Bacteria; kingdom Pseudomonadati; phylum Pseudomonadota; class Alphaproteobacteria; order Sphingomonadales; family Sphingomonadaceae; genus Sphingomonas; species Sphingomonas sp. LH128. The sequence continues at coordinate 1,801 of NZ_ALVC01000231.1, read as the reverse complement.
GATCGAGTGCGATCCTGACTGTAAGCTGCGGCATTGTCGCCGCGGCCTGTGCCCAGACCAACGTACCCGGGGCACCCGCGTCGAACATCCAGACCAGCACGCCTGACGGCCGCTCGCGCGAAGTGTTGCCGATCGTCGACAGCCCGTTTCGCGGCGTTACCGGGACCACCGTTGCCGAATCGCGTCCCGACTGGCCGGTGCCCGTCGTCGCACCGGCCGGGGCGCCCAATGTCCTGCTGATCATGACCGACGACGTCGGCTTCGCGGCGACCTCCGCGTTCGGCGGCGCCATTCCCACGCCCAATCTCGTTCGCCTCGCCAAGCGGGGCGTGCGGTACAACAACTTCCACACCACCGGCATGTGCTCGCCCACCCGCGCGGCGCTGCTGACCGGGCGCAACAGCCATGCGGTGGGCAGCGGCGCGGTGACCGACGTGGCGTCGGGCTATCCGGGCTACAGTTCCATCATCCCGCGCAGCGCCGCTTCGATCGGTGAAGTGCTGCGCGACAACGGCTACAACACCGCCTTCTTCGGCAAGCACCACAACATTCCCTCGTGGGAATCCTCGCTGTCAGGCCCGTTCGACCACTGGCCTACCGGGCTGGGCTTCGACTATTTCTACGGGTTCGTGATCGGGGATACCAACCAGTGGAACCCGCGCCTCTATCGCAATACCCTCTCGGTCGACGCACCGGCGCTGCCGCAGGGCCAGACGCTGGATTTCTCGCTGGCCGATGACGCGATCCACTGGATCCACCAGCAGAAGGCGACTGGCCCGGACCGTCCGTTCTTCGCCTACTTCGCGCCCGGCAGTGCCCATGCGCCGCACCAGGCCCCGCCCGAATGGATCGCCCGCTTCAAGGGCCGGTTCGACAGGGGCTGGGATTCGCTGCGCGAAGAGAACTTCCAGCGCCAGAAGCGCGAAGGGGTGATCCCGGCCAATGCCACGCTGACCCCGCGCCCGGCCGAAATCCCGGCGTGGTCCTCGCTTACCCCCGTGCAGAGGCGGGTCTATGCCCGCTACATGGAAGTGTTCGCGGCGATGATCGCCTATCAGGACGCGCAGGTCGGCCGCATCCTCGACGAACTCGACCGCATGGGCCAGTCCGACAACACCATGGTCCTCTACCTCGTGGGCGACAACGGCCCCAGCGGCGAGGGCGCACCGGCCGGGACGCTCAATCAGGTCCAGCACATGAGCCATGATTTCGAGCAGAGCGCCGAGGAAGTGGCCGGGGTGATCGACACAATGGGCGGGCCGGACACCATCGAGCTATATCCCGCCGGGTGGGGCTGGGCGATGGGCACGCCGTTCCGCTACATGAAGCAGTTGTCCTCGCACCTCGGCGCCATCCGCAACGGCATGGTCGTGTCGTGGCCGGGGCACCTGAACGATACCAGGACAGTGCGCACGCAGTTCGCTCATGTGACCGACATCTTCCCGACCATCCTCGAAGCCGTGCGCCTGCCGGTCCCTCGCCAGGTCAACGGCATCGATCAACAGCCGGTCGACGGTGTGAGCCTCGACTACACCTTCACCCATCCCCGCGCGCCCGAGCAGCACAAGGTCCAGTACTTCGAGATGTTCGGCAACCGCGCGATCTACGCCGACGGCTGGATGGCGAACACCACCCCGCGCCGGATGCCCTGGGAAATGGGCAATCCCGGCGGCAACCCCTACACCGACTACAAATGGGAACTCTACGATCTCGCCAGGGACTTTAGCCAGTCCCGCGACCTGGCCACCGCCAATCCCGCCAAGCTGGCGCAGATGCAGGCGTTGTGGCTGGGGGGGGGGGG